>JAYSPJ010000613.1:0-10294 GCA_043722155.1 Bradyrhizobium sp. | reverse complement strand
TGCGGATGCAGCCCCATGGTCTCGGTATCGATCGCCACTGAATCGGTATAGCGGGACAAATCGGGCAGATCGCCGCGATGCAGGCGGATGGTCATGATGTCAAAAACCTCGTCGAATCGGTGTAGCTTAAACTAGCGTTGAAATCGGCGACAAACGAGGGCGCACGCAGCCTCGCCTGCCGCAGAGATCGGCCAATCGGCCGTTCCTGGCCGCGGCAACCCCTTCAGAAACCACTGAGAGCCAACCGTCTCATAGCGGGTCCGGGGGACCGTTGCGATAGCAGGCTTTTCAGTCGTTTTTCCCCGACTGAATGTTTTCGGCGGTGCTCGGCAGGGCCTCGGCAGAAAATCAAGAAAACAACCCCATGCACAGTAAGAGGGACCCCGGTTCGAACGGGTTGAAAATCAAGGCATCCAATAATAGTTATTGATTGCTCCGACGCCGAAGCGAGGGACGACCTATGGCCATGAGTGCGGATTTGGGAAAAACGCTCGAAAAGTTCGTGACGGAGCTGGTGGCGACCGGCCGCTACCATTCGAAGAGCGAGGTGCTGCGCGAAGGCGTCCGGCTCATTCAGGAACGCGAGGCCCGGCTGGCGGCGCTCGATGCCTCGATTGCACGCGGTGTGGCCGATGCCGATGCGGGACGCGTGAAATCAACATCAGAGGTTTTTGACCGCCTGGAAGCAAAGTTCAAAGCAAAGGCAGACCAGCGGTGATCGTGGTCATCTCGGCTGAGGCCGAATCTGATCTGGACGAGATTGCATCCTGCATCGCTGAGCGGAGCGCTGAAATCGCGCTGGATTTCGTGCGGCAGCTGCGGGAAAAATGTGAGTCGCTGGCGGATGCGCCACGCGGCTATCCTCTGGTGCCGCGCTACGAACATCCCGGCATCCGCAGGCGTCCGTTCGGCAACTACTTGATTTTTTATCGCGTAGGTCCCGACGCTATCGAAGTGGTGCATATTCTCCACGGAGCGCGCGACTATGAGCCGTTGCTGTTTCCGGAGCGGTGAGGGCACCCTGGTCCGGCCACAACTGCGTTAGACGATCCTTTGGCGGCTCTGGTGCGGACCAGCCTCGATCCGATGCACCGCGCCGAGCAGGCCTTGAGGCTGCTGGTGCGAAACGCATCGGAATGAAGTTGGATTGTGGGCATGGGCATTGGTGCCCAGGAAAGGATTGTCGGCCCGGGCTCACAATGATAGCAAAATCAACGACTTAGAGCTACCCAAGATTGACCGTTTGTACCAGCCGAATGTGCCGAAGTCGATCGCGAAGTTTGCCCTCTGTTGAGTTAATGCTTTCAGCAAACCGATACGCGCCTGCATGAGGAAATCTCGACCTTCAAGGCCAATGCGAAAGGGACGTAAAATTCTCCTGCCGGGACTGCGATGCGATCACCAAGGCACCGGCGCCCTCCCATCCGATCCCGCGGGGCTTTGCCGGGCCTTCTCCCCCCGTGGGAGTGGAAGAAGCGAGCCGAGATCTACGTCGCTCGTCGTAAATTCGGCGGCGTTGCCTTGACAGGGTCGAGCACTGACCAGTCACCCTGCTCCAACGCGTAGCCTTTGGGAAATGGCGCGCGGAGCTCCAGCCCAAGCGACCGCAACACGCGGTCGTCGCGGTAGTAGCATTGCAGTACGACGCGAACGAGAGTGGCTGCCGCCGCGCCGCCGGATGTACGGAATTCTAGGGCTACCGCTTCGCGGCGCGCAGGATCGACCTCCGCCAGCGATTTTCCCGAAAGACGCGCGAGATGATCGAGCGCCTGCGCTACCTGCGCGGTGTCGCGGCCGAGCGTCGCCAGCATGTCGGCCTGGATCGCCGGGTCGTCCGCGCCGGGCACCTTGTACTCATCGCTGGCGGGGACGATCATCGCAGCGACCGTGCGGAGATCGTCGCGGTGGGCCGAGGTCAGTTCATTGGGTGCGGACATCATTTCCTCAATCGAACAAATTGGCGAGGCGCTGCTTCACCTGGTCGGCGATGTAGAGCGCGACGGCCTGGATGGTGGACGTCGGATTGACGCCACCTGACGTCACGAACACGCTGCCGTCGACGATGAAGAGATTCTTCACGTCATGCGATCGGCCCCATTCGTTGACCACCGAGCGCGCCGGATCGGTCCCCATCCTCGCCGTGCCGAGCAGATGCCAGCCGCCCCACGAGATCGGATTGTTTTCGCAGATGTCGGTGGCGCCGGCGGCGTCGAGAATCTCCCGGCCGCGCGCCAGCGCATGGTCCATCATCTTCCGGCTGTTCTCGCCGATCGTGTAGTCGATCTTCGGCGCCGGAATGCCGTGGCTGTCTTTCAACACGGGATCGAGCGTGACGCGATTGTGTTCCTCGGGCAGATCCTCGCAAATCGCGGAGACCCCGAGGCGATGGCCATTGAGCCTGCGAAAGACGCGATGATGATCCGCGCCCCACGGCAAAATACCCTTCTGCTCGCTCGCGACGGCTTCGAACACCGGCCCTGCACCGCGGCCGAACTGGATGCCGTAGCCGCGGACGAAGCCGCGCGACAGATCCGTGTCGTAGAACTCCTTGCTCCAAAGGCAGGTCGGCGGCGCGCGGTTGCTGTCGGTCGGCTCCTTCACGAAGCCGTAGACCTGCGCATAGGGATGGAACATCAAATTCTTGCCGACCAGGCCGGATGAGTTGGCCAGACCGTTCGGGAAGCGGCCAGAGATCGAGTTCAGCAGCAGCCGCGGCGTGCCAACGCCATTGCAGGCGATGATGACGACTTCCGCGGCCTGGAACTGTTCGACGCCATCCTTGTCGTAATAGATCACGCCGGAGGCCATACCATCCTCGTTGGTCGTTATCTCCCGCACCCGGCAATGCGTGCGCAGCTCGACGCCGGCCCGCAATGCGTCCGGCCAGTAGGTGATGTCGGTCGAGGCCTTCGCGCCTTGCGCGCAGGCCGGCGTGCAATGGCCCAGATTGATGCAGCGCGCCCTACCCTCGTAGTCCATCGTCGCGACCGTCGTGTCCGACGGCCACCAGTGCCAGCCGAGCTTGTTCATGGCCTTGCCGATCAACGGACCGGAAAGTCCGAGCGGCTGCGGCGGCATCGGCGGGTGCGTGAGCGGCGACCGGGGATCGCCGGACAGGCCGGAAACGCCCATCATGCGGTCGTTCTCTTCGAAGAACGGCGTCAGGGCGTCGTAGTCGATTGGCCAATCGTCAGCGACGCCGTCGAGCGTCTTGACCTTGAAATCGGAAGGGTGCAGCCGAGGCCAGTGCGCGGTGTACATCACGGTGGATCCGCCCACACCGTTGAAATTGACCACCTTGATCGGCGAATTGTCGTCGTTGACGGGATAATCCTCAGGCCGGCCGCGAACGTTCGGGCTTGTCGACCAGTCGCCGTAGAATTTTGCTTCCCAGTCACGCCCTGTACTCGGATACTCCGACGAGTTCATCCAGCCGCCCTGGTCGAGACAGAGAATGTGCATCTTGGTCTCGGCAAGGCTCAAGGCGACGGCGGCGCCGGATGCACCGGCGCCAATGATCAGGACATCAACGGGATCGTGCTTCATTCAGATTCCTTGTTGTCGTCATTGCGCAGCAAGGACGGATTGCTTCGCTGCACTCCTGGTGACGGCTCAATTGACAACTCCTACCGGCAACTCGCTAATCCCGCGAATGAAATTCGCGCACAGACGTTGCGCTGGCCCCATGATTTAGAACCTGAGATCCCGTTGCAAGATTTCCTTTCAGAGAATGCCGATTTGCTGCTCGGCGAGCCGGTCGCCAACACAACGGTGGATGCCGGCACCGAAGGCGAGATGCTGCCGGGGTTTGGCGCGATCGACGATAAATTCATCGGCGCGGTCGATCTTTTCTTCGTCGCGATTAACTGAACCGGAATTCGCCGGATGAACCACGAATTGATGAGACTTGTAGGCATTTTCCGAGCCGTTTGGAAGCTGTCCGTCGTTAGATAATTTGAGACTGATCAGGCATTTCGAGAAGGAAGGCTTTGGCTCATCAGCGGTTAGAGTTTAAGCAGCTGCGCAGAGAACTATTTAGTGAAGCAGATCCGCTTGTGCGATGAGCGCAACACCCCAAAGATGAACGCCGCCCGGCGGACGCCGCCTCGGGCGTCCGCCGGGCGGCCGATAAGTGCGGTCTCCATCGCTCTAGTCTCGCTCCCGGATTGATTTGACATTGTCCTTGAGCAGCTGTGAGCGTCGGCGTTTGGCGCGGCGCGCATAGCCAGCTCCAATGGGCTCCGCTCTTCAAGGCTAACCAGGCGGCGGGGATTTAGCGGAGAAGGCCGAAAGGTGTGAATCGGCGAGGGATCCCGACGCCGATCGTCATGGTAAGTTCCAGAGAATAAAGAGACGCCAGGGGTCACCACGTGGCACCGATTCACAATAAATGCGTCCAAATGCCAAGCAAAACGGCCAGATCAGCCCCTCAAACGCAAGTCGGACGCCTGGAATGGCGGCTGCCAGCCGCACCTGGCATCTTGGCTTCCAACCGGTTCAGAGAATGCCCACCCTTTATTGCGAAAGCTTTGCCGAGCAGTGCTATTCAGGCTTAACTTCCGATCTCAGGAAACTGCTCGCGCCTCACAGCGCGAAGCGCGGCAGACTCCCTCCGCATGTCCAGGGACGTTCCATGGAAAGTGGCGACGTGATCTGATGCCAGCAATCCGGAAAACGCACAGGAGTGAAAAGCCATGGCGACAGTGAAACTGCTCACCGACGAGGAAGCGTCACCGGAAGCTCGCGCGGTATTCGACGACATACGCAAGACCCGCAATTCGGATTTCGTCAACAATGCCTGGCGGGCTCAGGCCAATGATCCGGCTAACCTGAAGCGCACCTGGGAGAAGGCCAAGGAGGTGATGGGCCCCGGCACCGCGCTCGACCCGCTGGTTAAGGAGTTCATCTATCTCACGGTGTCGATCATGAACAACTGCGAGTACTGCATACACTCGCATACGTTCTTTGCGGGGCAGAAAGGCATGACGGAGGCCCAGTACAACGACCTGCTGCGCGTGATCGGCCTTGCTACCGAAGGCAACCGCATGATGACCGCCATGCAGGTGCCGCCAGACGAGCGGTTCAAGGTGTGACGCTATTTGGTTTCGGCAAACGGACCATCGATATCCCAGGCTGTTAATCGGCTTGCGAATTGCCCCCCAATCGGCTCCCAACCGTAACGCTAGTCCGACGCCCAATTAATTCATCGATACAATGCGTTGCTGGGCGAGAACTGGGGTCCAGCGTGGACGCCGATTATGCGTCAGACCCCGCGCCGAATAACACGCCAGCCACGTCGATCTGGCCTTCCTGTGTGGGAATCAGCCCGGCTATCGCGTTGAAGAGCGTGGTCTTGCCGCAACCAGACGGGCCAACGAGTGCCAGAATCTCCCCACGACGCAGTTCAAGGTCGATGCGTTGTATCGCCTCCACCGCGTTCGGCTTGCCCTCATTGTAGGCTACGCGCACACCCGATGCGCGAAGCATGACGTCAGTTGCGGCTGCGATAGATGCTCGACAGGCAGCCCTTCGTATTGTTGGTGGCAACCACCGCTAGATCTACGTGTCCGCACTGGTATCGTTTCTCGCTGGCATGGCCTCAATGGCATTGGACCGCAAGCATCGTCAGCGCACGAGAATTGGGAATTCCATGGTGTCGTCCCAGGTGAAGGTTCCGTCTTGGCGATACATCTCCATGAAATGTCCAGGGATCAGCCGGTCGGCAAGCGGCAACAGCATCTTGATGGTCTGCGCGGCACGTTCCTGCGTGTCGAAGGCATGATCGACGCGCTGATTGAGCGCTTCTTTCGGAAACTTGATGGCATCCTGCGCGACGACGACGCGGCCCTTGCTCTTGGTATCGAGGATCAGTGCGTAACAGCCCGGCGTGTGGCCCGGTGCCGGTACGTAACGGATATCTGACTGGAATTCGCCGGCGCCGTCGAGCAGCTTCAGCTGATATTTCGAGATCTGTTCGCGCACCATCCAGGGTATCCAGGGATCGTCGGGATGAGGATTGGCGGCATATTCGAATTCCGCCCGGCTGACAAAGACCTCTGTGGTGAAGGGGAACAGGTCAATATTCATGACGTGGTCGTTGTGAAGATGCGATAGAAAGACTCGACGTATATCCTTCGGAGCGAGCCCGCGCTCCTTCAACGCGCGCACTAGTCCCTGTCGATTCACGGTGTGTCCGACATCGACAAGTATGTACCCGTCATTGGTCTTGATGAGCGTCAGGTTTGTCATGCCGAGGAAGCCGTCCGCAAGTCTCAGATTGTTGCCCTTTACAATGATCTCGTAATCGACCGCCATTCTTTGTACCTCGCATTTGCATGCCCGCAACTACGCCGTTCGACTCAACATAAGATTGGGCAACACCGAACAATTCAATCGCCAGCGTATCCTGCGCCATTCGATCCGCACTCAAATTTCGCCAGCGCTCTGCAATGCCTGCCAGACACGTGACGGCGTCATCGGCATATCCAGATGGCGCACGCCTCGCTCGGAAAGCGCATCGAGTACCGCATTCGCCACCGCCGGCAGCGACCCGGCCACGCCCGACTCGCCAGCGCCTTTGACGCCGAGCGGGTTGGTCGCACACGGCACGACATGATGTCCAAGGCGAAGCGAAGGTAGATCGTCCGCTCGCAACACCGGATAATCCATGAACGAAGGTGTCAGCATCTGGCCGTCCTCGGCATAGACCACATGTTCGCCGAGCACCTGGCCCGCGCCCTGCGCGACGCCGCCGTGCACCTGCCCCTCGACGATCACCGGATGAACAATGTTGCCGACGTCGTCGATGGCAGCATAGCGGACCACCTCGACGGCACCGGTGCCCGGGTCCACTTCTACCTCACAGACATGACACCCGTTCGGAAAACTCATTTCCGGGGAGACGAAGGTCGCGGTCGTGTCCATGTCCGCGGAGCGTTGCGCCAGTTCGCCGAGCCCGATCGTCCGGTCGGTGCCCGCTATTCTGAAGCGACCGGCATGATACTCGACGTCTTCGATTGACGCCTCCAGGGCATCGGCAGCCATCCCCCGCCCCTTGGCAATCGCCTCTTCCACTGCGCGGCTGAGTGCTCCCCCGACCATCATCGTCGAGCGCGAAGCCACTGTTGCGATACCGTCGGGCACTTCGATGCTGTCGCCTTGAACGATGCGAATCGTAGCGGGCTCTACCTCGAGCAGGCGAGACAAGATCAGCGGCATGGTCGTCATCTGCCCCTGGCCCATGGCCTGGGCACCGGTCCTCAACACGACGGTGCCGTCCAGCTCAAAGCGCAGGTCGGCGGTTTCGGACAACGGGCTGCCACCCGCGACCTCGAGAAAGCAGCACAGACCGATGCCACGCAACCGGCCGCGCGTCCGGGATTGCGAACGTCGCTCGGCGAAACCACCCCAATCAGCCAGGGCAATCGCCTTGTCGAGGACCGTCTCGAATTCCCCGCTATCGTAGGTCTGCCCGCTCGGGGCGCGGTAGGGCATCGCGGCCGAGGGAATCAGATTCCTGCGACGTATCTCGACCCGATCGATACCCGTCACCTGCGCCGCACGATCGATCAGCCGTTCGACGATGTAGAATGCCTCGGGTCTGCCCGCACCCCGATAGGGACCGATCGGAGATGCGTTCGTCAGAATCACCTTTGCTCCAATGTGGATCGACGGAATGCGATAGACGCTCGATAGGCAGTTCTTCGTATTGTTGGTGGCAACCACCGCCGCATAGGTAGAAACATAGGCGCCGATGCCGGTCAGCGTCTTCACCCGCAGCGCAATAAACCGTCCGTTTCCGTCGAGTGCGAGTTCGCCCGCAAGCACCGAGTCGCGACCATGCGTGTCGGCGAGGAAGCTTTCCAAACGCGTTGCGCACCAGCGAACCGGCCGGCCGACGCGACGGGCGGCATACAGCAATGCTGCATACTCGCCATAGGTCTGCACCTTCATGCCGAAGCCTCCACCGACATCGAAGGTCTTCACCCGGATCGTATTCAGGGGGACCTTGAATACTGATTCCGCGAGCAGCTTTCGCACCACCGAGACGCCCTGGGTGCTTGCGATCAGTGTGTAGCGCCTCTCGTCAGCATCCCACATGCCAATCGCGGCCCGCGGCTCGAGCGCGGTCGGCGCCACGCGTGTCATTCGAAGGCGAACTTCGACTTTGTGCGCGGCGCCTGAAAAGGCGGCGTCCGTTGCAGCCGCATCGCCATGATCCCAGTCGAGCGCAACGTTGTCGGGCGCCTGCGGCCAGAGGATCGGCGCACCCGGTGCGGCTGCCTGCTCGACGTCCGAGACAGGCGTCAGTTCATCGTAACTGATCCGCACCGCTTCCGCAGCATCCAGAGCCTGCATCGCGGTTTCGGCGACGACCAGCACGACCGCCTCGCCGACATAGCGGACACGATCGGTTGCGAGCACCGGAATGCCCGGCCCGAACATCGCTTTTCCGTTTCGCCCCGGCAGCAGCACAATGGGCGCGATGTTGCCGAGACCGTCTTGCGACAGATCTGCGCCCGTGAACACGCCGAGCACGCCGGACATTGCAGACGCTGCGGCAATGTCGATATCGCTGATGACGGCGTGGGCCACCGGGGTACGAACGAAAATGGCGTAGGTCTGCCCCGGAACGGTGATGTCGTCCGTGAAACGGCCTTCACCGGCGAGGAGCTTTTGGTCCTCGACCCGCCTTGCAGCGAAATCCGCATTCGAGAACACGGCTTATGCACCGCGACCGACGCGCCGCGGGGGCGCGAGGAGATCACGTCTGACCATTGCGTGGATTCCCTTGTTGCCGTCTACCAGCTGCGTGACACGCAAATCGCACGCGAGGCTGCAAAACAGATAGGCTTCCGAGGCCGTCCATCCCTGTGTCGTGACAAGCCAAGCGATCATCTCACGGAGCGCCTGCTTGGCCGCGTCATCGAGGTCGGGATCGAAGCCAAGAGTGATGTAATGCGTTGGCGTGATGGCGCGCGGCATCGCCAATGAGAGATCCTTGTGCAGAACCAGTTCGAACGTTCCCTTCAGGCAGGTTTCCAGCGCGGTCAGGCTGACTTCGCCGTCTCCCTGCACCGCGTGTCCATCGCCGGCCGAAAATCCGGCCCCGGGCACGAAGACCGGCAAGAACAGCGACGTCCCAACGCCGAATTCCTTGCAGTCGATGTTACCGCCAAATTCTCGTGGCTCAACCGTCGAAATCCGTCCGTACTCAGGACGCGGCGCGGTCGCCATGATTCCGAAGAAGGGTTGCAGTGGTATGGTCGGGCCCCACGGGAGTGTTGTCGTCATCGCCTGTCGGTCGATTGGAATCACGCGTGACTCGGTCTGTGGAAAATCTTCCGGCAGCGCGCCACGTAGGGCACGCTTCACCATCCAGCCCCAGTCGGCGGTCAATTCGATCGCCCTGATCCGGACTTCGAGCGTATCGCCGGGCAACGCCCCCCTAACGGAGATCGGCCCGGTCAGCACGTGCGGCCCGAAGCCCGGCTTGAGCGTCGTCACGATCTCCCGGTGCACCGACGTCATCAACGAAAGATCGGCAACATCGCTCCAGCCGGAAACGGTATCAACCGTCACGGTGTCTCCCGACTCCACCTCCAGCACATGGGGCAGCTTCGCGTCGAAGAATCCCCAATGGACGGTCTTGATTGCCGGATCGAGTTGGTGATGCTGAGCCATACCAGAATCTCCCTCAGGCCTGAATTGAGTACCCACCATCTACGGGAATGGCGGCACCGGTAATATATTGCGAACCCGAACCGGCAAGCAGCACCGTCACTGCCTCGAAATCCTCCGGTTCACCCCAGCGGCCGGGCGCGGTACGGGCCGAAACGCGGTCGGCCAATCCCTCGACCTCGCGGCGCGCGCTCTCCGTCAGATCGGTATTGATCCAGCCGGGAAGCAGCGCGTTGACCTGGATATTATCCCGGCCCCATGCGGTGGCCAGAGCTCGCGTCATCTGCACGATGCCGCCCTTGCTCGCGGAATAGGCCACAGCAAACGGCGCGCTCATGACCGCCAGGATCGATCCGATATTGATGATCTTGCCGCCCCCGGCTTTCGTCATGTGCGGATAGGCGGCATGCGAACAAAGAAACGCGCTGGTCAAGTTACTGTCTATCACCAGATGCCAGTCGTGTGTGGTGTAGTCTTCCGGACGTTTTCGAAGCGCTATGCCTGCGTTGTTGACGAGAATGTCGAGCCGCCCGAAACGGGCGGCGGTCGCCTCGACCAATCGGCGACAATCCTCCTCCACGGTCACGTCGGCTTCGATCGCCAATACCTGTGC
>JAYSPJ010000612.1:0-2422 GCA_043722155.1 Bradyrhizobium sp. | reverse complement strand
CCTGGTTCGAGACGGCCCTGAGTTTAACATCGGGCCGCGCCCGGCGCGGACCCGCTGGGGCCTCCTCAGCATGAGGGCTTTCAATAGATGACCACGCTGTTCACCATCCTGTTCGACGGCGTCGCCTACGGCATGTTGCTGTTCGTGCTGGCCTGCGGTCTCGCCGTCACGCTTGGACTGATGAATTTCGTCAACCTCGCACATGGCGCGTTCGCCATGACCGGCGGCTACGTCTGCGCGGTCCTGGTCAACCAGTCCGGCTGGCCGTTCTTCGCAGCACTGCCGCTGGCGTTTGTCGTGAGCGCCGCGATCGGCGTGGTGCTGGAGCGCTCACTCTACCGGCACCTCTACACCAGAAGCCACCTCGATCAGGTGCTGTTCTCGGTCGGCCTCGTCTTCATGTCGGTGGCGGCGGTCGATTACATCATGGGGTCGTCGCGGATTTTCATCAAACTTCCGGCGGCGCTGGAGGGGCAGATCGATTTCTTCGGCGTCGGCATCGGCCGCTACCGGCTGATGATCATCGTGATCTGCGGCCTCTTGACCGCGGCCCTTCAGCTGGTGCTGGCGCGCACGCGGTTCGGCAGCCGGCTGCGGGCTGCGGTCGACGATCCCCTCGCTGCCAGCGGGCTCGGCATCAACGTGCCGCAGGTGTTTGCCTTTACCTTTGCGTTCGGCTGCGGCCTCGCCGGCCTCGGCGGCGCGCTCAGCGCGGAGATACTCGGGCTCGATCCGTATTTTCCGCTGAAGTTCATGATCTATTTTTTGATCGTGGTCACGGTCGGCGGCTCTTCCAGCATCACCGGGCCGTTTCTGGCCTCCTTGCTGCTCGGGATCGGCGACGTCGCCGGCAAGTATTACGTGCCCAAGATGGGACCGTTCGTGATCTACACCATCATGATCGTGATCCTGATCTGGCGTCCGAACGGTCTGTTCGGCCGTGCAGCCACGCGTTGATGCCGATATGACCGCACAGGCCGACGTCGGACACCATGCCAGGCAGCACGCGCGCTGGCGCCTGAGCGAGGTCGCATTCTGGATCCTCGTGCTGGCCGGCGCGTTGCTGTTTCCCTCCCGCTATCTGATCATGACCGACATCCTGCGGCTGGGGCTGTTTGCATTGTCGCTCGATCTGATCCTGGGCTATGCCGGCGTCGTATCGCTCGGCCACGCTGCGTTCTTCGGCGTCGGCGCCTATTCCGCGGGGCTGCTGGCGTTGCACGGCATTATTCCCGAGCCCGTGCTCGCGCTGCTGGTTGCCGGCCTCGTCGCCACCGTTGTCGGCTTTCTCACCAGCTTCCTCGTGATCAGGGGCGTCGACCTGACCCGCCTGATGGTGACGTTGGGGATTGCGCTGCTGCTGGAAGCACTGGCGGAGCGCTTTTCCAATATCACCGGCGGCTCCGACGGGTTGCAGGGCATCGAGATGCAGCCGATCCTGGGGCTGTTCGCGTTCGACATGTTCGGCAAGGTTGGTTTTTTCTACTGTCTAGCCGTGCTGTTCCTCCTGTTCCTGCTGGCGCGGCGGATCGTGCATTCGCCGTTCGGCCTGTCGCTGCGCGCTATCCGAAACAACCCGCTGCGGGCAGCCGCGATCGGGATCCCCGTCAACCGGCGGCTGATTGCGGTCTATACGCTGTCGGCGTTTTATGCAGGCATCGCAGGCGCGCTGTTCACCCAGACCACGGCGCTGGCCTCGCTGGATGTGTTCTCGTTCGAACGCTCCGCCGATCTGATGCTGGTGCTGGTGATCGGCGGCACCGGCTATCTCTATGGCGGGTTGATCGGCGCCGTGGTGTTCAAGATGCTGCAGGAAGTGTTCTCGACCATCACGCCGCAATATTGGCAGTTCTGGATCGGCCTCGTGCTGGTGGTGATCGTGCTGGTCGGCCGGGCGCGCATGCATCGCTGGGCGCTGTGGCTGCCGAACCTGGTGATCCGCCAGTTTGCCGGACGCAAGGCCGTCGTTGTCGTTCCCGAAAGTGATGCATCATGACGGTGGTGCTGGAAACAAGCGGGCTGGAAAAGCGGTTCGGCGGCCTCAAGGTCACCCACGATCTGTCGCTTAAGGTAGAGCAGGGCGCCCGTCACGCTCTGATCGGCCCGAACGGCGCCGGCAAGACCACCGTCATCAATCTGCTGACCGGCGTGCTCAAGCCCGATGCGGGACGCATCCTGCTCGAGGGCAACGACATCACCGACCTGCCGGTGCACACAAGGGTGCTGCGCGGGCTGTCGCGCACCTTCCAGATCAATCAGCTCTATGCCGACCTGACGCCGCTGGAGACCATCGGACTTGCGGTATCGGAACGGCAGGGTCGCGGCGGCGACTGGTGGCGACGGATGGGAACGCGCGACGATGTCAATGCCGAGATCGCGGAGAATCTGGCGCGGTTCCGGCTGCTCGACGTCATGAACGACC
>JAYSPJ010000611.1:0-7930 GCA_043722155.1 Bradyrhizobium sp. | reverse complement strand
CGTCGCCGCCGACAAAAAACGCCGCGCCAACCCTTGCAAACACAGCATCCGTTACCGCGCTCGTCAAAAAATCTCCGTTTATGGACAGACACTAGCTAGCGGCGTCTCGGAGCGGCATGTCCCTTTCACGCGATCGAAATTCTCAGCAATAGCCGTAAAAGCCGCACACATAGGGCAGCTGCGCCCCGTCGTCGGCATAGGGACCGCCGTAATAGGGGCCGGGATAGTAGTACGACCACGACGAGCCGTAATTGTAGTTGCCCCGGTTCCACGGCGGATTGGGCAGCAGATTGTAGGGAATGATCGGCGCCTCCTCCCGGACGGCGCGCGGCGCCACGCCAGTCTCCGCGAAGATCGCGCCCAGCCGGCTCTGGGTCGCAAGATCGGCCGCGTCAGCGGTCGTCGCGCCGACCGCGAGCCCGACGACGGCAAGAACGCAGAGCATGATCCGGTGTGGCATGGCCGAGCCCCGATTGATTCGGGAATCCTAGCGCAGCGGCCGTTAGCAAAGGTTAATAGGATTCTGCATCCGTTCCGCTTTCCGGCCGTGAGCCCCTTCCGGTAGCCTCCCGGTTCCCCTTGGAATTGCAGGGTGCAACGCCCAGGGATCGTAAGGTGTACCCGATGGCGGAGCGGGGCAGGGCTCGGACCCAGGGTGTCGCCGGCACCTGGCCGCCGCGCGGGGCGGCGCAGGCCGGTGGTCTGGCGCCGTCGGGCCTCACGGCGTGGCCGTCGCTCGTCGCGAAACTGCGGGAATGGCTTCGCGCCGAAGCCGGCGCCGGACGGCTGCTGCCCTGGGTGCCCGTGGCCTTCGGCACCGGGATCGCCGGCTACTTTGCCGCCGAACGTGAGCCGGTCTTGTCAGTTGCCGCCGTCGCAGCGGCGGCGTTTTGCCTGGCGGCCTTTCTGCTGCGGCGACAAAAGATCTTTCCGCTCGCCGTGATGATCGCCGCCGTTGCCGCGGGCTTTGCGGTGGCGACCTGGAAAACCGCGCGGGTCGCGCATGGCGTATTGGCGAGGCCGATGTATTCGGTCTCGGTCACCGGCTTCGTCGAAACCCGCGACATCCGCGCGCGCACCGACCGCTTTGTCCTGCGCGTCGCCTCGATGGAGGGCCCGCGCGGGTCGACAAAACTGGAGCGGGTGCGGCTGTCGGTGCGCAAGGGCACCGCGCCGGCCGTCGGCAGTTTCGTCGAGTTGAAGGCGCGGCTGCAGCCTCCGTTCGGCTAATGTCCGGTAACGTCCGAGGCCGTCCACAAAGCCCCTTATTTTATGGGCATAACCTGAAAACGTCGTCTATACACGTCCGGTGGCATCCTGCAATATCCAGCATAGAATTGTGGGTAGGGTTGTGGGCCCCGAAAGGCGAAAATGGCGCGGCGACTCAATTTGCTCAACCCGAAATTCATCGAGACGATCGACAAGGCCGGTCGCTACGCTGATGGCGGCGGTTTGTATTTGCAGGTCACCGCCGGCAAGACCGGTGGTGTCACCAAGTCTTGGCTGTTTCGTTATATGCGCGGCCATTTGAGCAGGAACGGGAAGCCTCTCTCGCGCGAGCTCGGCCTGGGTCCGCTCAGCACCAACAAGCGCGATGGCTATATAACCACCAAGGAAGCGCGAGACCGGGCCTACCGGGCGCGCGAAAGCCTCAAGTTTGGGGTTGATCCGCTCGACGCCAAGAAGGCCCTCAGAACCGCAGAAAGGCTCGAGGGCGCGAAGGCCATGACCTTCTCGCAATGCGCCGCGGAATTCATCAGGAGCCACCAGGCGGGCTGGAAGGGCCAGAAGCACGTCAAGCTGTGGAAAGGGTCGCTTGCGAAATACGTGGAGCCGCTAATGGGGGCGCTGCCGGTTGCGAGCATCGATACCGGACTTGTCCTCAAGGTTCTCCGCCCGATCTGGGAAACGAAAACCAAGACAGCAGTGGACGTCCGCTCCCGGATCGAACTGATTTTGAATTGGGCAAAAATCCACGGTTACCGCGATGGCGAAAATCCCGCCCGCTGGAAAGGGCATCTCGATAATGCCCTTCCTAAGCCGTCGAAGATCGCGAAGGTCACCCACCTTGCCGCTATGCCGTATGACGAGCTTCCGGCCTTCATGGGGGAGTTGAGACACCAGGAAGGCACTGCGGCGGCGGCGTTGGAATGGACAATCCTTACGGCCGTCAGGTCGGATGACACCTTTGGTTTCACATGGCCCGAGATCGACACGGAAAAGAAGGTCTGGACTATCCCGGCAGCACGCATGAAGGCCGAGGCGGATCATCGTGTTCCTTTGACGGACCGCATGCTTGAGATCATCGAGAAGTTGGATCGCAAGACCAAGTTTGTGTTCTCGGGGGAAAATCCGAGCAAGAAGCTTCCGCATGAGGACATGCTGGAGGTGCTGAAAGGCGATTTGGGCCGCCCGTTCGCGAAAATCGAAGCGCGCAAGCCCGGCAAGCTGCATGATTGAAGCGACCCTCTTGTTCCTGCATGGCGTATTGGGCCTGTCTGGCGCATTCCCGCTCTCCGCAATGTTCAATATCGCCGTGAAAGTGGGTGCTGGCGGATGTGTGCGGAGTGCTTGAGATTGTCAATCCGCGGGATGCAGCCACCCGTGACTTCTACCTGCACGCCACGCCCAAGCAGCGCGAGCGCTTCGACCGCGCCCGGGGGCAGTGATACAAGGCGCCCCTAACGATTACTTCGAATCATGTGTGCACCTATATCTACCCATAGGCGCCGCGCGACCTTCTCATCGCTCACCGTCCATTCGTGTTCGATCAGCGTCATCGCTTGATCAACCCGTTTTGAGGCAAGCGTTTCGTTACAGCCGATGCGGATGAGATTTAGTTTTGCGAACCGGTCGCTTCCATGACTCACTCCAAAACGCTTTGGAAGCGCTTTCATGTCAGCATCGATAGCGACTAGAATTGCGTCATTTGCCAGCGCGGCAGCAGCCACGACACTATCAGGAGCGCCGGGCTGCAACACTTCACGGTGAAGGATTGCATTATGTCCGCGAGATTTGAATGTCTCGGCTACGGAATCAGGCACGCCTTCGTCTAACAGCACTGTTAGAGTTGGGCGCGTCTCGCTCAAGCAACGTCTTTGTATTTGATGGCCGCGCGAACATCGTCATTAGTGAGCGTAGGATACTCTTTCTGAATTTGCGCCACAGTATAGCCAGCATCGGCAAACGCTTTGATGCTTCGAACCGGAATCCTCGTGCCAGCAATGACAGCCTGGTTATGAGCAACATTCCGGTGCTTCTCGATCTTACCAATCGCAGAGTTGTCGCGGCCGCGCATGCCCTGGACCGCGGCGGCCATATTGCCCGAAACAACTTTGAGGGGGATCTGCAGAATCCCCTGGCCGCTGACAACTTCTTCCAGTTCATCGCTGTCGGGGTTGTGGAACACGACCCGCCGTTTCAGCACATACAGCACCGTCTTGGCCCAAAGATCGTCGCCAAGATGAGAAAGCTTGTCCTTTACCTCGCGCAGATGCGGCAGCGAGACGCTGGCTTCATTTCGAAGGGCGCTTACGACCTTCAGGCACACGAGATCGCGAAAGGAGTACAGGCGGCTGTAGGGTTGGCGCCGGTCTTCGTAGGCCAGAGTTGGCACAAAGAAGCCCGTCCGATCCCAATAGCGCAGCTGACGCGGACTAATCCCCGTCAGCCTCGCCGCTTGGTCCTCGGTGAAAGCAGCAACAACGCTCGATTCTCGGCCGTCCATAATGTGACCTTAATCTCTTAGTGAGGCAGGAAAAAGTAGTTTCCAGCCAAATAGTTTCGTTCCCCTTAGGGCAGCGCCGCCCGAAAGGGATGGATTTTTAAGCAAATCAGGTGCAGCATGTCCCCGGGCCTAAGAACCCAAACCAGTGCTGCCCGTGTCTATTGCCAATGTCTGTGCCCGCCACTCGCGCGGGGACCGTCTTGCGCATGCGACGCGTGCTGTCCGGCCATAGGCCGGGGGGCCGACGTTATGTCCAAGGTCGCAAGACCTAAAAGCGCCGCGCCTGTCTCACTGGCAGGTTCTTAGCCCCCGGCTGCCGCGGCTGACCCGTGGCGCAGGCCCTAAGAAGCCGCACCAGTGAGCAACCACCATGAACATACCCCTAGATGACTCAGGGAAGCCCGTGGAAGGGCTTTACTGTCCGACGCCCGTCACCCCCGAGGAAGCGTTTCAAGCGATAGGGCGACTCCGCAAGGAGGCCAGGGACGAGATTGAGCGGCTTTTGTCCTTCCTGGACCAAACCGACGGCGACCCCGACTTCGAGCCGAGCTTGGCCGGCTACAGCCTCGGCATGGACGATCGCGAAGGCGACCCAGCTGATACCGAGCCGAGCCTCGGCTGGACCGACCAGGAGGCGCGCTGGGGCCGCCACGCCACGCCGGCCGACGTCGACACTGAACTCGACGCCTCTGACGACGAGCCCTCGCTCGGTTCAATCGACGGCAATCAAGAAGGTTGGGCGGCCGGCAAAACTGACGACCGGGAGGGCGATGGCTGCGCCGACGATCGGGAGGGTGATGAACTGGTGCACGGTGGCGAGGCCGTGCACGAGAACGACGAGCCGTCCCTCGGTTGGACCGACGAGGAAGCGGCAAGGGGCCGGACGTACGCCGGAACCACGGGGCAGTCGGCTGACTTTGAGGAAGGCATTGGCGCTCGGCAGCCGCAAGGTCGCACAGCGATCGACCGCCCGGCGATCACCGCGGTGAACACCTATCGCCGCTTCCTCGGCGGGCTGCCTGCGGATCAGAAGGCAGCGATCCGGGACCGCATGCGGCCCGATGCGAAGGTGTCGCTGACATGAAGCGGCGCCGTCGTTCAATGAGGAGACGGAACCGGCAGCGGATCGCAGCGCATGCCAGACGGCTAAGGCGGTAGACCCCGCCCCCACCCAAAGCAGGCCGCCAGCCGTATCCAGCTGGCGGCCTTTTGCTTCCGGCTATCCTCCGACAGGACGCCCAAACGCTTCCCTAATCCAAGTTTCGGGAAGCAAATTCAAGCTAAGTAACTGTAATTGCGACAAAATGATTTTACTTGCCCGATCTCGGGCTATCATATGGCGGTGGTGGCCGGCGTGGTGTTCTTCGCGGTGCGCGCACTGCTGGCGCTGATCCCGCAACTCACCGTCCGCTTTCCGATCAAGAAATGGTCGGCGGCCGCGGCCCTTCTGGCCGCCGCCTTCTATCTGCTGCTGTCCGGCGCCGAGGTCGCGACGCAACGCTCGTTCTTCATGACGGCGGTGGTGCTGATCGCCATCATGGTCGACCGCCGCGCCGTGACGTTCCGCACGCTGGCGGTAGCGGCGATGATCGTGCTTTCGATCGCGCCGGAAGCGCTGGTGCATCCGAGTTTTCAGATGTCGTTCGCGGCGACGCTGGGGCTGGTGGCGCTGATCCAGATCGGCATGCCCCTTCTGCTGGCCGCACCCGACAACTCCGCCACCGCGCGGGCGGCGCTGTGGGGCGGACGCGAGGTCGCGATGCTGGCGCTGGCCTCGCTGGTGGCGGGGCTCGCGACCATGCCCTTTGCCGCCTTTCACTTTCACCGGGTGACGCCCTATGGCGTGCTCGCCAATCTGGCGGCGATGCCGGTGGTGTCGGCGCTGGTGATGCCGGCCGGCCTGCTCGGGCTGGTCGCGATGCCGTTCGGCTTCGACGGCGCGTTCTGGCAGCTGATGGGGTGGGGCATCGACTGGATGATCGCGGTGGCGCAATGGGTCGCCGCATTGCCAGGCTCAATCGGCCGCATCGCCGCGTTCGGGACCGGGCCGCTGATCGCAGCGAGCCTCGGCATCATCCTGCTCGGGCTGTTGCGCACGCCGCTGCGCTGGGGCGGGGCGGCCACGCTGGGGCTGGCGGTGGTCTGGGCGCTGGCGACGCCGCAGCCGGATATCCTGATCTCCGCCGACGGCCTTCAGGTCGGCGTCCGCAGCCGGGACGGTCGCCTGCATCTGATGCGGAGCGCCAAGGATAGCAGCAAGGACAGTTTTCTGCTCAGGGAGTGGCTGGCGGCCGACGCCGACGGCCGGCCGGCGGCCGGCTCCTCGCTTTCCGAGGGCGTGTCATGCGACCCGGCCGGCTGCGTGGCGCAGCTGGCCGATGGCGGCTTGGTCGCACTGGCGCTGCGGCCAGACGCGCTGGCGGATGATTGCGAGCGCGCGGCGCTGGTGGTGACGGCGCGGCAGGCGCCAGCGGCCTGCGGCGCGCTCTTGGTCGACCAGGATCGCCTGCGCAGACAGGGCGCGCTGGCGCTGCGGCGAAGCCGTGACGGCTTTACGGTCGACGCGGTCAGACCCCGAGGCCTCGATCGGCCGTGGTCGCCGGCGGTGGCGGGCGGTGGCGAGGGCGAAGCCGGCCTGCTGCGCCCGGTGGCGCCGCGCGCCGCGGATGCGACGCCGTCAGAAGCCGATTGGCAGGCTGAGGAATGAGGGGCAGGGCCGCGTCACCCGCCGTGCGAGTGATTGTCGCCGGGATCGCCGGGATCGAATGCGCCGAGATGAAATTCGTCGTCGCTATCCGCCGTCAGCATCCTGACCAGCGCGAAAGACGCGTTCGGAAATTGTTTCCAGATGGCGAGATCGTCCGCGGTGATGTTGACCCAGCCGAACGTGAACATATAGCGGCCGGGTTCGGTCACCCGTCCGACCTTTTGCCATGTGACCTTGCCGACCTCCAACCGCTTCCCCCCTTGGCGATCGGTCCCCGCCGGGATCAGTGTGGACGCTGGACGTCAGCATTGGCCCGGTTGTAGGCAATTCTGCGGCTCTCGACCCAGAACTCGACAATCAATACTTCCGGTACAGCCCGATCAGCTTGCCCTGAATCCGGACCCGGTTCGGCGGCAGGATGCGGACTTCGTAGGAGGTGTTGGCGGGCTCCAGCGCGATCGAGGCGCCGCGGCGGCGGAAGCGTTTGAGCGTGGCTTCCTCCTCGTCGATCAGCGCCACCACGATGTCGCCGGTTTCGGCGGTCTCGTTGCGCTGGATCAGCGCCATGTCGCCGTCGAGAATGCCGGCGTCCACCATGGAATCGCCGCGCACCTCGAGCGCGTAATGTTCACCGGAGCCGAGCATGTCGGGCGGCACGCTGATGGTGTGACTGCGGGTCTGCAACGCCTCGATCGGCGTGCCGGCGGCGATGCGGCCCATCACGGGCACCGCGACCGGACGCTCGCCATCATTCTCGGAGCTGGCGCTGCGGACCTTGCCGAGCGTGCCTTCGATGACGCTTGGGGTGAAGCCGCGGCGGCCGTTGCCGGCGCCGCCTCCCGAAAGCTCGGGCATCTTGATGACCTCGATGGCGCGGGCGCGATTGGGCAGGCGGCGAATGAAGCCGCGTTCCTCGAGGGCGGTAATGAGGCGATGGATACCGGACTTCGAGCGCAAATCCAGCGCGTCCTTCATCTCGTCGAAGGAGGGCGGGACGCCGGATTCCTTCAGGCGTTCGCTGATGAATCGCAGCAGTTCATATTGTTTGCGCGTGAGCATCTCGACCAATCCCCAGTTGATAGCGTCGTTCGTTTCCGAGAGGCGGAGTTCTCAGCGACTCGAATGAGTCCGGAATTCCGATTTGTTTCGCACTAATCCTCGAAACAAATCATGAACGAACACTATATGTTCCATATGTGTTCCGCAACCACTTAATTTCCCGTCAACAAGTCAGGCTTTGTCGGGACGGTCGTTAACGGGTCAGTCGGGAAGCCGCAGGATCTCGCAAGGGGTGCCGGCCGGCGCGGCAGGCGCAAACGGGGCACGCACGACAAGCGCCCGTGCCGCAGCGAGATTCCCGAGCAGCGAGCTATCCTGATGGTTGACCGGGGTGGCGATCAGGACGCCGTCGGCGCGCCGCCCGAGCCGGGCGCGCAGGTAGTCTTCGCGCATGTCATTGGCGGCGACGTCGCGACCCAACAACGCGGTTTCGCTGG
>JAYSPJ010000610.1:0-5646 GCA_043722155.1 Bradyrhizobium sp. | reverse complement strand
AAGCGGCCGAACGGGCTCAACGCCTCGCCGCCGTCCTTGGTCATGAACGCGTTCTCGCCGCTCGAACGCGAGACCAGCGATTGATGCAGATGCCAGCCGGAGGCGAACAGGTTCGGCAGCTTGGGCCGGCACATGAAGGTGGCGTGATAGCCGTGGCGGCGGGCGATCTGCTTCACGGCGCTGCGGAACAGCACCATGTTGTCGGCGGGCTCGAGGCCGGTTCGAGGCGCAAAGGTGAATTCGCACTGGCTCGGCCCGAACTCGACCTCGATCGAGCGCAGCGGCAGGCCGAGCGCCAGCACGTCGCGCCGGATGATTTCCAGCACCGGCTCCATCTGGTCGTAGCGCTGCTCGGTCAGATATTGATAGCCGTGCGACAGCAGGCTGACATCGGGCGGCGTGCCCGGCTGCCCGGCATGCTCCGGCGACATCTTGGCATCTTCGAGCTTGAAGATGTGGAATTCGACTTCCAGCCCGGCGACGAAGTCGTAGCCGCGTTTTGCAAGTCTATTGAGCACCGACCGATAAAGATTTCGCGTCGCGAACGGCACCGGCCGTCCGTCGGAAAAATGGATGTCGCACATCAGCCATCCCGTGCCCGGCGTCCACGGCAGCACCCGGAACGTCGTGGGATCGGCCACCATCAGCACGTCGGCGGCGCCTTCCATCTCCTTCATCCCAAAACCGCCGCCCGACGTGAACACCGGAAACACCGTGCGGTGCGAGGTGTCCTTGGCGAGCATCGTCGTGGTGATCGAGCAACCGCTCTCCAGCGCGGCCAAGGCCTCGCGCGCCACCAGCGTCTTGCCCCTGAGGATGCCGTGCTGGTCGGGGAACGACAGCCGGATCACTTCCAGCTTCTGCTCCTCGACGATTTTGCGCAGGCGGCCCGCCGCCTCTTTCTGCTCTCTCGACCAGAGCCCGTGACGCTCGACAAAACTCAACGCGCGTCCTCCGGACGCCCGACCCGGTACGTCATCGCTAAACCGCCTTGAGATGGCGGACCTTGTCGGCGATCTCCTGCGGCACCGGCGCGGCCCACGGCGCGCTGCGTCGCCGCTTGACGTCGACCTCCATCCAGAAGGTTTCCCAGCCCTTCGTCGGCCCGATGCCGTCCATGGTGGCAGGGCCCTGGATGCTGCGCGCATGCGCGTCATCGAGGAACATCATCGGCTTGGCCCCGGAAGCGACCTTGTCGATTTCCTGCCGCAGCAGCCGGCGATACTGCACGATCGCCTTGTCGGAGGTGCCGAGATGTTCGCGGGTTCGATCCTGGATCGGTCCCATCGATTCCACCGCCCACTGGTCATGCACGTTGATATCGGCGCCCAGACCGGTGTAGGTCGCGGTCGCCTGCTCCTGCGGATCGAAACCGTAATCGTTGGATTTGTTTTTTCGCGATCGATAGTCGGGCAGTTCATAAAGCTCCAGACGCTGGTCGCGCATCTTCTTCTTGTCGACCGGCGTCGAATAAGAGGTGAAGATCGCGTACCAGTAGCAATTCTCGTCATCCACCGGCACGTGCCACTGCGTGATGGTCATCTCGGTGCTCATCGGGATGACGAAGCCGTGCGGGAACAGCTGGTTGGTGACGCGCACATGCGTTCGCTCGTCGTCGAGCTCGCGCAGCGCGATCAGCCGCAGGCCGTATTCGGTGTGCTCGACATTGATGATGGGGCGGTCATATTCGCGCAGGATCTTCGTCATCGGCATGTCGCTGCCGGCCGAGGCGCCGCGGAACTGCTTGCCGTAGGCGCCTGAGGTCTCCTCATCCTCGAAGAAGCGATGCAGGAACGAGGCATGCGCCGGATCGATGCCGACCTCCAGCGCCTGCAGCCAGTTGCAGTTGATGTGGCCCTTGAAGGCGAAGGTGTGGCTGTCGGGCGCGACGAAACAGTCGATTTCCGGAAACGCCGGCGGCGCGCCTTCGCCCAAATAGGCCCAGAGGATTCCACTCCTCTCGATCACGGGATAGGCGCGTTGCGCGACGTTCTTGCAGAGCGGCGAATCCTTGGGCTCGGCGGGCGTTTCCAGGCACTGGCCCGCGACGTCGAACAGCCAGCCGTGAAAGGCGCAGCGCAGGCCGCCGTTTTCCAGCCGGCCGAAGGCGAGATCGGCGCCGCGATGCGCGCAATGGCGGTCGATCAGGCCGTAGCGGTCTTGCTCGTCGCGAAACAGCACCAGATTCTCGCCGAGCAATTTTACCGCCTTGACCGGACGCGGCCCCGTCAGCTCGTCGACCAGCGCCGCCGGCTGCCAGTACATCCGCATCAGCTTGCCGCAAGGCTCCTTCGCACCCGTCCGGGTGATCAGGTCGTTCGCTTCCTGGCTCATCATGGCGGTGGTCCTTTCGGCCTGGCAGCGCCAGCTGAATGTTGTTTGGAATCAAATTACTAGGCTGGCGGTTTGCCGCAAGCGGATTCGGTGAGCTTGGTAAGCGTTCATCCGGCTTACATGTGCCGCCTGATCGCGAGACCGCGGCTACGCGTTAAGTCCAAAGTGACGGATGATTTCCTGCGCGGTCTTCTCTGCTGGCCGCACCTCGGTGTCCAGCTCGAGGCAGCTGGCGCGCGGCACCGGGGTGAAGTTATTGTCGTCGAAATATTTGATCAGGCCTTGCTCGGAGGTGATTTTCCGCCGTCGCCGAATTCGAACAGGGTACGCGCGAGGTCAATCGCCGCATGATTGTCGAACAGCCGCCCCGGCACCCGTTGCAGCAGCGCCTTTGCCACGGTCAGTTTGCCGGCGGCGGGCGCGCCGTGGAGGAAAAGCAGTTTCATGGGGAGATGGATATCGCGAATGGCGGAAGAGGGCGAGGCCCGACAACCGCTCACCCCCGCGCGAACATCCTTGCCTCGCTCTGCAGCACCGGCGCTACCGCATCGATCAGGCGCGCGGCGGCGGCGTCGACCGAAAGGCCTGAGGTGTCGACCACGGCGTTGGCCCGGGCATAGAGCGGCTCGCGGCTGAGCAGGATGGTGCGCAGTTCCGCCATCGCCGAGCGATCGTCCGCCATCGGGCGCAGATCGCCCTGGCTGCGCACCCGCGCCATGTGTTCTTCCGGCCGGGCCTTCAGCCAAATCGTGTAGAACGACTGCAGGGTCAGGTCGAAGGTCAGCGGTTCCGAGACGATGCCGCCGCCGGTCGCCAGCACCATCAGTTCCTTGCGCGCCAGCAACTGCCCGAGCGCTGCCTGCTCCATGCGCCGAAAACCTTCCTGGCCGTAGAGCGCGATGATCTCGGCAACCGACAGGCCGTTCTGCCGCTCGATCTCCTTGTTCAGCTCGACAAAGCTCCAGCCGATTTTTTTCGCCAGGAGCTTGCCGAGGGTGGATTTGCCGGCGCCGCGCAGCCCGATCAGGGCAATGCCGGAAAACGACATCCGATGCGCGGCGGCGCCGTGGCCCTGGCCGGACAGCGCGTCCCTGGCCTGCGCGATCTGGCCCGGCGTCGCCTTGCGCAGGAGGTCGCGGATCACAGGCCAGTCCGGCGCCGGTTCGGTCGCGGGAATGAGGTCTTCGAGATGCGCGCCCATCGCGTTCGATACCCGGCGCAGCAGCACGATCGAGACGTTGCCCTTGCCGCTTTCGAGCTGGGCGATATAGCGTTCGGAAATGCCGGAGACTTTCGCCAGCACCTTGCGCGACATGCCGCGCAACGCGCGCATGGTGCGGACACGCTGGCCGAGTTGCTTGAGGAAGCCGGTTTCGGGATCGGGAGTTTCGGTCATATCCCTTGTCGTTGTTTTGGCTGCGGCTGCGGTCCGTTTGGAAACATAATGCCGACAAAGATTGACAGCAAGCGCGGCTGGTGCACTTCTATGAATTATAATTCTTAACTCCTGGGGAGGAGACGTCGTGACACGCTTTTGCTTGGGGAGCGCGGCATGAGGGGCAGTTCCTACAACGCGGTGAGCTGGCTGCTCGACCGCAATGTCGATGAAGGGCGCGGCGCAAAGCTCGCCTTCACCGACACCGTTTCCGAACTGACCTATCGCGACTTGCAGCAGCAAAGCTGCCGCGTCGCCAATCTGCTGCGCCGGCTCGGCGTCCGCCGCGAAGAACGCGTGGCCATGATCATGCTCGACACCGTGGATTTCCCGGCGGTGTTTTTGGGCGCGATCCGCGCCGGCATCGTGCCGGTGCCGCTCAACACGCTTTTGACCTCGGATCAATATGCCTATGTGCTGGCCGATTGCCGCGCCCGGGTGCTGTTCGTTTCCGAATCGCTGCTGCCTGTCGTCAAGGACATGGTCGGGCGGATGCCGGATCTCGAGCATGTCGTGGTCGCCGGCAACGACGCGCACGGCCACAAGAAATTGTCCGATGAACTCGCGCGCGAAAGCGACGTCTTTGCCACCGTTGCGACCCACCCCGACGAGCCGGCGTTCTGGCTGTATTCGTCGGGTTCGACCGGCATGCCCAAGGGCGTGCGTCACCTGCATTCCAGTCTGGCGGCGACCGCGGACACCTATGCCAAGCAGGTGCTCGGCATCCGCGAGGACGATGTGGGTCTTTCGGCGGCAAAGCTGTTCTTCGCCTATGGCCTCGGCAATGCGCTGACCTTTCCGATGTCGGTCGGCGCCACCACCGTGCTCAATTCCGAGCGGCCGACGCCGGCTTTGATGTTCGCGCTGATGAACCAATACAACCCGTCGATCTTCTTCGGCGTGCCGACGCTGTTCTCGGCGATGCTGAACGACGAGACGCTGAAGAACGAACGCTGCGGCGCGCGCCTGCGGATCTGCACTTCGGCGGGCGAGGCGCTGCCGGAGTCGGTCGGCAATGCCTGGAAGTCGCGCTTTGACGTCGACATTCTCGACGGCGTCGGCTCCACCGAACTGCTGCATATCTTTCTGTCGAATGCGCCCGGCGACATCAAATATGGCACGGCGGGCCGTCCGGTGCCGGGCTACAGGGTGCGGCTGGTGAACGACGCCGGCGATGACGTGCCCGATGGCGAGGTCGGCGAACTCCTGGTCGATGCGCCCTCGGCCGGCGAGGGCTACTGGAACCAGCGCAGCAAGAGCCGCCAGACGTTTGCGGGCCACTGGACCCGCACCGGCGACAAAAACATTCGCGACGCCGACGGCCGCTACACCTTCTGCGGCCGCAGTGACGACATGTTCAAGGTATCCGGCATCTGGGTGTCGCCGTTCGAGGTCGAGAGCGCGCTGATCACCCATCCCGCGGTGCTGGAGGCCGCGGTGGTACCGGAATCCGATCCGGAAGGACTGTTGAAGCCGAAGGCGTTCGTGGTGCTGCGCTCGGGCGCCGGCACCGACGGCCTGCATGAGGCGCTGAAGGAGCACGTCAAGCAGAAGATCGGGCCGTGGAAATATCCGCGCTGGATCGATGTCGTCGAGAGCCTGCCGAAAACCGCGACCGGGAAGATCCAAAGGTTCAAGTTGCGGGATGGGGCACCATAGCCTCGTCGTCCCCGCGAACGCGGGGACCCATAACCACCGTGGTTTATTGTTGAGGAAGGTGTCGACCATTCTGCCTATACGCGAGGCTGCGGAGTATGGGTCCCTGCGTTCGCAGGGACGACGAGTGGAGGATTTGCATCGTCTCGATCATTTCGGAAAGCCAACACCATGACCACCCTCTCCCCCTCCGGCTTCCTCAGCATCGGCACCTCCGATCT
>JAYSPJ010000609.1:0-2504 GCA_043722155.1 Bradyrhizobium sp. | reverse complement strand
GGCGAGGTCACCGCGACAAATTCTGCAGCAGCAGATTCAGCGCCGCGCTCGCAAAGCTGTGCATGTTCGCCTGGCGGTCGGCGCTGCCGGTCTCGAGCGTGATGACTGCATTCTGCGGCCCCGCGACTCCCATGCAGCTGTGGCCGGCGTCGTCGCCATAGCGGTTGCCGGTGGGACCCGTCGCGCCGGTTTCCGACAGGCCCCAGTCGGTGGCAAAGCGCGCGCGGATCTGGCTTGCCAGCAGTTTGGCGTAGGGCTCGGACGCCGAGCGGATGCCCTTCATCGCCTCGTCGGGGATGTCCATGAGAATCCGTCGCGCGTCGCGGGTATAGACGATCGCCGAACCGAGGAAATAGGCCGAGGCGCCGGGCACCGCGAGCAGGCTTGCCGAGATCAGCCCGCCGGTCGAGGATTCCGCGACCGCAATGGTCTGACGCCGCTCGATCAGTTTGACGGCGATTTTTTCGGCGATCGGGACCAGATCTTTCATCGGATTCTCAATTCCTGCGCAGAATTCGTTTCAGCAATGACGGCTTGGCGTCGGGCCTGTCGGCGAGCGAGTGGTAGACGACGCGGATGAAGTTGCTGGCTGCCAGTTCGGTCGGCGCCCATTTGGCATCCAGATCGGCGAAGGGTTTCAAAGCCACCACCTCGTCCTCGCTCTTGCCGTCCTTGACCAGTTTGGCCATCCGGTCGCGCGCGGCGACCAGCATGGTGCGGTATTCCATCAGCGCCGTCCGGTCGGCGACCGGCCCGTGGCCCGGCACGATCTTGCTCCTGGCGTTGGTCAGCTTGAGATAGGCGTCGGTCGCCGCGATCATCCCCTTGATGTTGCCGCCATTGGCGAAATCGATGTTGGGGTAGCGGCCATTGGTGAAGGTATCGCCGGTCGACAGCACGCGGGCGGTCTTGAACCAGACATAGGTGTCGCCGTCGGTCTGCGCATTGGCGATGTGCTTGAGGTCTGCAACCCGGCCGGGCAGCCTGATCTTGGAAAAATTCGTATAGGTGTCGGACGGCAGCGCGCCCTGCGGCGCCGGCGGGGTCCTGGCGCCGGTCAGTCCGTTGGTGGTCCCCTCCGCGAGCCGGTTCCTGGCGTTGATTTGGGAGACGATGACGACGCCGTCTTTGGCGAAGGCCTCGTTTCCGCCGGTGTGGTCGCCGTGATACTGCGTGTTGACGAGATATTTGATCGGCTGTTTCGAGATCGCCTCGACGGCGGCCTTGATCTTGCCGTGCAGCGGCGCGACCTGGCCGTCCACCAGGATGATGCCGTCGTTGGCCACGGCGACCGTGATATTGCCGCCCTGGCCTTCGAGCATGTAGCAATTGTTGCCAAGCCGGATGGTCTTGATTTCGACCTTTGAATAATCCGGCGACGGCGGCGCGGCCGGTTGCTGCTGCGCCAAGGCCGGCCCGGACAGTGCCAGGACGGTCGTGACCACGGCAATTCTCAGCCCCTGCATGCCGTCCCCCTTGCGACGCCTTGGTAACATCCTAGCACAGGATTGCATGGCTGCCGACTCGCGGGCAGCGGGCTCCGCCGATGGACGGGGAAGCGCGCGCGCCATATGCTGCCCCGGATTCAGCGAGCCAACGCCGAATTCGATTGTTTGCCACGGGCGAAGAGGAAACCCAAGGTCATGACGTCACCGGTCGCGGGCGGCGTGGATTGCGATCTGCATCCTGCCGTTCCCCATTTGACGAGCCTGCTGCCCTATCTCAACGATTACTGGCGCGATCAGGTGACAACGCGGGGCATGACCGACCTGGTGTCGCAATCCTATCCGACCCATTCGCCGATCTCGTCGCGGCCGGACTGGCGGCCGGCGCAGGGCAAACCGGGCTCCAGCCTTGCCGACATGAAGGCGCAGGCGCTCGACCGTTTCGGCGTCAGCCATGGCATCTGCAATCCCTTATACGGCGTGCAGATGGTGTTTTCCGAGGACATGGCGGATGCGTTCTGCCGGGCGCTGAACGACTGGCTGGTCAAGGAATGGCTCGACAAGGAACCGCGGCTGCGCGGCTCGATCGTGATCCCGGTGCAGAGCATCGAGAAGTCGGTGGCGGAGATCGAGCGCTGCGCCCAGGACAAGCGTTTTGTCCAGGTGCTGATGCTGGTCATGGGCGACATGCCGCTCGGCAAGCGCGCCTATTGGCCGATCTACGCCGCCGCCGAGCGGCTCGGACTGCCGATCGGTATTCATGCCGGCAGCAATTATCACAACCCGCCGACCTCGGTCGGATGGGGCTCCTATCACATCGAGGATTACGTCGCCCAGGCGACGGCGTTCCAGACCCAGCTGACCAGCCTGATCGTCGAGGGCGTGTTCGCGCGGCATCCGAACCTGAAAATGGTGATGCTGGAATCAGGCTGGAGCTGGCTGCCGTCTTATCTGTGGCGGCTGCACAAGTTCTGGCGCGGCGTGCGCATGGAAACGCCGTGGGTGGATCGCGCGCCGCTGGAAATTGTGCGCAGCAACATCCGGTTTTCGCTGCAGCCG
>JAYSPJ010000608.1:0-3148 GCA_043722155.1 Bradyrhizobium sp. | reverse complement strand
CAGCGATAGCGCGAGGCGCTACCGCACCGCAGCAATATGCGGCCGCGCTGCACAAAATACAAGGGTTTTTGACTCGTTTCCGCTGCAAAATTCGCATGGCTGGGCTGCAGGCGGAGAACGCGACCGGACGGTTTTCCCTGTTGTTTCAGGGGCTTCACTACCTGTTCGCCGCAGGGCTAGCACCGCCCGACGGGCTTGCGCCGTTGACCTCTCGATTTCGTGATCGGTGGTATCGTCAGAAAATACACTCCTTTCCCAACTGATTCGGAGGCCTGCCGGCAACCGGGGACCGGTATCGGGCCCACTGTATAATGCGAGCGTTACCGGTGCGCGGCTTGCCGGATTGGGCTAGGCAGGGGCTCGAGCAAATCCTGCACCCGCTCCATCCCTGAAGGAACCGCCGTGACGGTCATCGATTTTACCGCCTTCATTGGCCGCCTCGCGACCACGTCGGGCGAAACCATCCTGCCGTTCTTCCGGACCTCGCTCTCGATCGACAACAAGAGCAGTCACGATTTCGACCCGGTGACCGAGGCCGACCGCGCCGCCGAGGCGGTGATGCGTCGGCTGATCAAGGCCAATTTCCCCCAGCACGGCATCGTCGGCGAGGAGTTCGGCAGCGAGCGCGAGGACGCCGAATATGTCTGGGTGCTGGACCCGATCGACGGCACCAAATCCTTCATCGCGGGGTTTCCGATCTGGGGCACCCTGATCGCGCTGTTGCACAAGGGCACGCCGGTGTTCGGGATGATGCACCAGCCCTTCATCGGCGAGCGCTTTTCCGGAGACAGCGGCTCGGCGCAGTACGACGGTCCGTCGGGAATACGGAAACTGGCGGTGCGGCGCTGCGCCTCGCTCGGCGAGGCCACCTCGTTCACGACCAGTCCGCTGTTGATGAACACCGCCGACCGCGCCGCCTTCGGCCGCGTCGAAGCCGCGGTGCGGCTCACCCGCTACGGCGGCGATTGCTATTCCTATTGCATGCTGGCCGCCGGGCACCTCGATCTCGTGATCGAAACCGAATTGAAACCGTACGATATCGCGGCACTGATCCCGATCATCACCGGCGCCGGCGGCGTCGTCACCACCTGGGACGGCCAGCCCGCCCAGAGCGGCGGCCGCATCATCGCCGCGGGCGATCCGCGCGTGCATGAAGCGGCGATGAAGCTGCTCAATAGCTAGAACTGTGCGTCTCGTCATTGCGGGGAGTGAAGCGACGAAGCGATCCATAAGCACCGAAGTCAGTCTCCGGATTGCTTTGCGGAGCCTGTCATCGGGCGGCCGTTCGCCCGACCCGTTGGCTCGCAATGACGGTCTCGACTACTTACCGGGAGACCTGCATGAGACTTCTGCGGAAACTGCTGATTGGCTTCTCTGTCCTGCTGTTACCCGCGCTGGCCGCGGCGCAGGATTTTCCCAACAAACCCATCAAGCTGATCGTGCCGTTCCCGGCCGGCGGCCCCAACGACATCATTGCCCGGGTGGTCGGGCAGCGCATGTCGGAACTGATCAGGTAGCCGGTCGTGATCGACAATCGCGGCGGACAGGCCGGGGTGCTGGGGACCGACGCGATCGCGAAGGCGGCGCCCGACGGCTATACCATCGGGATCGTGAGCGCGAGCGCGCTCGTCATCAGCCCCTCGATGGAAAAAGTCCCTTACGACGTCAACAAGGACTTTGCAGCGGTCACGCTGGTGGTGACGGTGCCGGAAATGCTGGTGGTCGCCAGCAACGTTGCCGCCAACAACATGGCTGAACTCATCGCGCTCGCCAGGGCGCAGCCCGGCAAACTCAATTTTGCCTCCGCCGGCCTCGGCGGCCTGCCGCATCTGGCCGGCGAACTGTTCAAATTGACCGCGAAAATCGACGTCGTGCATGTGCCCTATCGCGGCGCGGCACCTGCCATCAACGACCTGCTCAGCCAGCAGGTGCAGATGACCTTCCTCGATCTGCCGGTGATCTTGCCGCACATCAGGGCAGGCTCCCTGCGGCCGATCGCGCTGGGCGCCCGCGAGCGCGCGCCGACCGCGCCTGACGTGCCGACCACGGCGGAAGTCGGCATGCCCGATCTGTTGATCGAGAACTGGTACGGCATGATCGCCCCGGCGGGAACGCCGCCCGCCCTCGTCGCAAGTCTGAACAAGATCGCGACCGCGGCGATGGCCGATCCGGCCGTCAAGGCAAAACTCGCGGATCAGGGCCTGACGGTGGTCGGCGATACGCCGGAGCATTTCCGCGAATTCATCGGCGGCGAAATCGCGAAATGGGCCAAGGTGATCAAGGACGCGGGTCTCGCGACGGCGAAGTGAGGTGGTTGAGACCGTCGTTGCGAGCAGCCTACGGCACGACTTTGCGCAAATGCTCCACCAGCTGCTGCGCCGGCCGCGGCAGCGCCTTGAAGCTGCGGGCGCAGATCGCGAGCTTGCGGCTGGCCCAGGGGTCGCGAATCCGCACCATGCCGATCCGCATCGTTTCCGCACAGCGTCTGGCCGCGACTTCCGGCATCACGGCGATGCCGATGCCGGCCGCCACCATCTGACCGATCGAATGAAAATTGTTGAGCCGCGCCCGAAAGCGCAGGCGCGCGCCGAGCCGCGCCGCATGCCCGGCGATATGCGCATGCAACGCACTCGCCGTCGTCAGGCCGACGAAGTCGCGGCCGGTCACTTCGCTGAAATCGACCTGCCGCCGTTTGGCCAGTTCGTCGCCGCGCGCGACGACCAGCACCAGCCGGTCGTCGCTGAATGCAATCCGCTCGAGACCGTCCGGCAAGGCATGCTCGGCCGCCAGCCCGAGATCGGCGGCCCCGCTGACGATGGCCTGGGCGATGTCGGCGCTTTCGCGCTCCTCGACGTCGATGCTGAGATGCGGATGCTGGCCGAGGAAGGCCGCCAGCGCCTTCGGCAGATACTCCGACAGCCCCGATGTGTTGGTGAGCAGGCGGATGGTGGCTTTGGTGCCGCCGGCGTAAGCCGCGAGATCGCCGCGCATGGCTTCGACCTTGTGCAGGATGATGCGGGCATGATCGAGCAGGCTTTCGCCCGCCGCCGTCAGCTCGATGCCGCGGCGGCCGCGCTTCAGGAGCGGCGTGCCGAGCGCGGCTTCCAGCCCCTTGATCCGCGCGCTGGCCGACGCCAGCGCCAGATGG
>JAYSPJ010000607.1:0-2944 GCA_043722155.1 Bradyrhizobium sp. | reverse complement strand
TCGCGGATTTCGTCGATGACTTCCTGGGCCGCGGCCGCGCCGACATCCGGCTGGGAGCCTGCGCCGAGGCCTTGCGTGACCTGGGTGCCCATCTGCACGATGCGCTGGGCCTTCGACATGGTCAGCGCCTGCGCGTCGGTGTTGGCGACGACAAAATCGACCCCCTGAAGCCCGGCGGTGATCATGTTGTTGACGGCATTGCCGCCAGCTCCACCCACGCCGAAGACGGTGATCCGTGGTTTCAGTTCGCTGATGTCAGGGGGGGTAAGATTGAGTGCCATGGTTGCCTCTCGATTACGACGCGCGCGTTGGTTCGCCCCGGCCGGCGGCCGCGGGAGTTGGTGAATGCCGAAGGGTGCGGAAAAGATTCATCAGAAGCCCTCGCGAAGCCATCGTCCGACCTTTCCGAAATAGCCGTCAGTCCCTGTCCTGAGCTGCCGCGTATACCGCGGTTCGACATGTTCAAGATGAGCGTATTGCGGATAGACCAGGAGACCCGAAGGCACCGCGAACGACGCGCTCTTGGCCTCGCTGGGCAAACGGCCGAAGCCGAGCGGGCGGCCGATGCGCACCGGCCGGCCGAGGATCCGGGTCGCCAGTTCGGGAAGGCCGGTGAGCTGCGAAGCGCCGCCGCTCAAGACTACCCGCGCCCTCGGCTCTGCCGCAAAGGGGGAATCCGCGAGCCGGTCCCTGACCATTTCAAAAATCTCCTCGGCGCGATGCCGGACGATGTTCGCGATCGTGGCGCGGGACACGATCTGTGGAGCGTCCCGCTCGTTGTCGCCGGCAGCAGGCACGGACATCAACTCGCGCGCGTCGGACCCGCCGGTCAGCACGGTGCCATATAACGTCTTGATTCGCTCGGCATCCGCAATGCATGCCGAAAGGCCGCGCGCGAGGTCCATGGTGATGTGCTGCCCGCCGACCGCAAATCCGCTGGCATGCACGAAACGCCCGCCGGAGTAGGTCGCGATGGTGGTGGTGCCCGCCCCCATCTCGACCACGGCGGCGCCGATATCGGCTTCATCGTCGGTCAAAACCGAAAGACCTGCGACATAAGGACTCGCCGCCATGGCTTCGACGTTGAGATGGCAGCGCTCGACCACCAGCATCAGGTTCCTGGCGGCCGTGGCATCCGCCGTGACCACGTTCATGTCGACGCCGAACTGCCGCGCCACCATGCCTCTGGGGTCGCGAATGCCCTTGACGCCGTCGAGCGCGTAACCGACCGGCAGCGCATGCAGCACGGTGCGGCCCTCGCCGGTGGCATGGCGCATGCCGGTGGAGGTGACGCGGGTAACGTCGGCCGACGTGACCGCGCCGCCCTTGATGTCGGCCGCGGCTTCGATCAGTTGACCTTGCAGCCGGCCGCCCGATACCGAGAGCAGCACGGACTCGACCCGGACCTTGGCCATGCGTTCGGCCAGCGCCACCGCCTGGCGCACCGCCTGCTCGCATTCGGCGAGATCGACCACCGCGCCGGCCTTGACGCCGCGCGACTGGATCTGGCTGTAGCCGATCAATTCGACGGCATGGCTGCGGCCGCGCAGGGCGTCGTTCGGCGGGCACGGCTTCAGCCGCGCGATCATGCAGGCAATCTTGCTGGTGCCGATATCGAGCGAAGCCACCAGCGCGGTGCGCTTCTGCGGCATCGGGCGCGTCTTCGGCGTCTGGTAGCGATCGAGGCCGGTCATGCGTCACCGGCCTTCTTCTTCGGTTTCTTTTCCTTGAACAGTTCTTCGCGGACCTTGGCCGCGTCTTCCGACAATTGCACCGTCAGCCGGTCCGGCAGGCGCATATCGACCGCGACGATGTCGCGCGAGAACAGCCGGTCTTCCTGGTCGAGCTTCGACAAGGCCGCCAGCGCGTTGCCGACGTCATTTTCGGGCAGCCTGATATCGAGACCATCCTTGAGGCGCAAGTTCCAGCGCCGTTCGCCGACGAGAATCGCGGCCTTGGTGAGGTTCTGCACCTGCGGATAGCGCGCGAGCAGCGCGAGGAAATCCCGTGCACGGGTTTCGGCGCCCTTGCCGACCACCAGCGGCAGCGAAATGAACCGGCGCGACAGATAGGGCTCGAGCACGGCGCCATCGTCCGAAATCACCGCCAGGCGGCCGTCATGCTGCCACAGCGCGAACGCCGAGCGTTCGACGATATCGATCCGGAGCTGGTCGGGATAAAGCTTCAGCACCGTCGCTTCGCCGATCCAGGGATTGGCCTTGAGCTTGTCGCGCACGGTGGCGGCGTCGAGGAACAGCAGCGACGAGCGGCCGTTGACGCCGCCGATCGCGAGCACCTCGTCCTGGGTCAGTTGCTTGCGGCCGTTGATGGCGACCGCGGTGATCCGGAATCCGGCGGAATTGGCGATCGCATTGCGGGTATCGCTCAGCGCCGAGGTCAGTTCCGCGAGGTGCCCGCCCTTGACGACGCCGAAGCCGGCGCTGCCGAGCAGCAGCAGGATGGTGGCGGCGACGCCGGCGCGGTTGGGAAGATAACGCTCGAGAAATGCGATCAGGCGGTTCGGCTGCTCGCGTTGCAGACGCGGTTTGGCAGGCTTGCGGGCAGCCTTGTGGGCAGGCTTGCGCGGCAAGCCCAGCCGCTCGCGCAACAGCACGACCGCGCCGATGGCGGCAGCTTTCAGGTCAGCCTGGGGCCCCAGCGATCTCAGCGATCGAGCGAGGCGTCCTGCACCATCCATTGCACGAGCTCGTCAAATGTTGCCCGCAAACGCTTGCGAGTTCTGGCACACGTGACGTCCTGGTCATGCCGGGCTGGGTGCTGGCCTCAAGGCAGAAGAGGCCACCTGTTCCCTCGATGCGATCGTCGAAGCGGATATCCGCAACAGCTCACGCCCCGGCAGCCAAGCGCCACATGCGCCGCCAGCGTTAACCTTCGGACTTCCTGGTAAACAAAGGGTAAACCGGGTGCAGGCAGGGGGTGTTTT
>JAYSPJ010000606.1:0-9373 GCA_043722155.1 Bradyrhizobium sp. | reverse complement strand
TTCTCTGCACCAACGACGACGGCATCCATGCGCCCGGCCTGAAAATCGTCGAGCAGATCGCGCGCGCGCTGTCCGAGGATGTCTGGGTGGTGGCGCCGGAGCTCGATCAGTCCGGCGTGTCGCATTCGCTGTCGCTGAACGATCCGTTGCGGCTGCGCGAAGTCGGCCCGCGGCATTTCGCGGTGCGGGGCACGCCAACCGATTGCGTGATCATGGGCGCGCGCCACATCCTCGGCGAAACCATGCCGGACCTCGTACTGTCGGGCGTCAACAAGGGCCGCAACGTCGCCGAGGATGTGGTCTATTCCGGCACCATCGCAGGCGCCCTGGAAGGCACCATTCTCGGACTGCCGTCGTTCGCGCTGAGCCAGGAGTTCAGCCTGGAGACGCGCGACAAGCCATTGTGGGAGACCGCGCTGAAATTCGGTCCGCAAATCCTGCGCAAGGTGATAGACGCCGGCGTGCCCAAAAACACCGTGATCAACGTCAACTTCCCGGCCTGTGCGCCCGAGGAGGTCAGGGGCGTGCGCGTGACCCGGCAAGGCAAACGCAATCTCGGCTTTCTCAAAGTCGACAAGCGCCATGACGGCCGCGGCAATCCCTATTTCTGGATCGGCTTCGAACGCGCGGCCATGCTGGACACGCCGGCCGAAGGCACCGATCTCGCCGCACTGGCGGCGCGTTATGTTTCGGTGACGCCGCTGCGGCTCGACCGCACCGACGATGAATTCTCGGAGGCGCTGACGGCGACGCTGAAGTAGGGCGGGCGACGGCGAATCCCTCTCGTCATCCGGCGAACGCCGGGACCCATCCTCCCGGGCGGTAGAATGAGGTGGAGGTGTTTCACCATGCTGTGTCGGACCAACCCGGACGGCATGGCGTACGGATTCCGACGTTCGCCGGGACGACAGTGGTAAGGTTGGCCTAAACCGTCGCGCCTTTCAGCGCGTTGTCGATCATCTTGGCCAGGGTTTCGAGCTGGAAGGGTTTTTGCAGCGCAGGGCGGTCGCGATATTCTTCCGGAAGACCCGACGAGCCGTAGCCGGTCGCGAAGATGAACGGGCGGTTGCGCGCCTTGATCAATTCGGCAACCGGCGAAATCACCATGCCGTTCACGTTGACGTCGAGAATGGCGATGTCGAAATGCGTGATTTGCGCGAGCCTGATAGCCTCGTTGATTTCGCCAGCCTCGGCCGCGACGCTGTAGCCCAGCTCCTCCAGCATATCGGCGACCATCATCCTGATCATGACCTCGTCCTCGACGAGGAACACTGAACCCCGCGGCAGCCGCGTCGCAGTCATGATGAAGTCCTTGCCCGTGCCATGGTAAAGATCGCGAATAACGCTATCAGGCGCAACGTCGACGTGTCCAACGCTACCCGCGCCGTTGCGGGCCGGGCAGGATTGATTGCCCGGAGCCCTAACGCCACGGTATCACGCTGGGTTCCCCGGGGGGAACTTGGATTCGCAGAGAAACCTGCGTTTGAAACTGCATCGAACTGTCCAGCCAAGTCGCGCTAGGGTGCCTTGGCAGAGCCATGCGAGACCGAGATGCCCGCCGTTCAAAATCCGCCGGAAAAGATGATGTTTCAGCTCAACCTGCGGCGGCGCGGGATCAGCGATCAGGCGGTGCTGCGCACCATGGAGGCGATTCCGCGCGAAGTCTTCGTGGAGCCGGCCGATCGCGCCGACGCCTACCGTGACAGCGCGCTCGGCATCGCCTGCGGCCAAACCATCAGCCAGCCGTTCGTGGTGGCCTACATGACCGAGCAATTGCAGTTGCAGAAGCATCATCGCGCGCTGGAGATCGGCACCGGCTCGGGTTACCAGGCTGCCATCCTGTCGCGGCTCTGCGGCCATGTCCTGTCGATCGAGCGGTACCGGAAGCTCGCCGACAGCGCCCGGGCGCGGCTGGAGAAGCTTGGATGCGACAATGTCGAGGTGATGCTGGGGGACGGCTTCGACATCCCGGCCGGTGCCGGCAATTTCGACCGCATCATGGTGACGGCGGCGATGGAACAGGTTCCCGAAGCGTTAACGCAGCGACTCGAGCCCGGCGGTATTCTCATCGCCCCGGTCGGACCGCATCAGGGCCTCCAGACCCTGGTCCGCCTGACCAGGACTGAGGCCGGCTTCGAGCGCAAGGCGCTGGTGGACGTGCGTTTCGTGCCGGCGCTGCCCGGTATTGCCCGCGAACTGTAACGAATATCGCCCCCTCCTCACCACGAGGGAGGCAGGGCGGGATTGGTTGTTTCGCCAACGTCTTATTCGCAGGGTTAAGCGGTTGTTTACTGGGGCGGTGTTTACTCAAATCAGTAATTTGTTGCGTACGAGTGAGTAACCATGTCCCGTGTCGTCGAGTTGCTTTACTCGCGTCGCGTACCGCACGTTGCGGCGCTGGCGCTGATGTCATTTGGGTTCGCCGGCTGCAGCGCCGACATGTCGACGCGGCTATCGCAAAATTCTCTCTCCAATCCCTTCGCGTCGCAACCGGAAGCTACCGGCTCCGTGCGGACGCCTGCGGTCGAGCGCCGCGAACTGCCGCAATATTCCCGCCCGCAAGCGCAATACCAGTCACAGCCGCTGCCGCCGCCGATTGCGGCGCCGCAGTCTTATCCGACCGCGCATTCCGGCGTGTCCGGAGGAGGGCGCGGACTGTCCTCTTATGCGCCGCCGACGCATCAGCCGCTGGAGACCACGGCTACCGTCGCCCCTCGCTCGGTCGCGGCCGTCCGCGCGCCGGCTCAGGGATCGGCGCAAGCCGGCACGACGATCATCGTCGGCACCAGCGACACGCTCGAGACGTTGTCGCGCCGCTACAACGTTTCCTCCGCCGCGATCCTGCAGGCCAATGGCTACAAGGGGCCGCGCGCGCTGTCGCCTGGCCAGCAACTGATCATTCCCCGTCAGACCGCGGCCGTCGCGGCACCTGCCTTGGCGGCGCCTGCCAGCAAGCCCGTGGCTGCCGCGTCGACGGTTCATGTCGTCAATCGCGGCGATACATTGCTCAGCATCGCGCGTCGCAACCACGTCACGGCGGCGGATATCGCCAGGGCCAACGGCCTCGACTCCTCGTCCAAACTCAAACTCGGCCAGAAACTGAACGTGCCAGGCGCAAAGACCGCGGCTGCGGCACCCGCCGGACAACCGGTCGCCGTTGCCGCCGCTCAGCCCGCGGCCGCGTTGGCGACACCGGCTACCCGAACGGCTGCCGTCGCCGGCACGTCCCCGCAAAGTGCACGGCTCGCCTCGGCTACGGCCAAGGTGGAAGACGCGCCCGCGGCTGAAGCGCCGGTCAAAGCCGGTGAAGCCACCGGCGCGCTGCCGACGTTCCGCTGGCCGGTGCGCGGCAAAGTGATCACGAGCTACGGCGCCAAGACCAACGGCAAATCGAACGACGGCATCAATCTGGCGGTGCCGGAAGGCACGCCGGTGAAGGCCGCCGAGGACGGCGTCGTCGCCTATTCCGGAAATGAACTCAAGGGTTACGGCAATCTCGTTCTGGTTCGGCACTCCAACGGTTACGTCACCGCATATGCCCATGCGAGTGAACTGCTGGTGAAGCGCGGCGACACGATCAAGCGCGGCCAGATCATTGCCAAGTCGGGTCAATCGGGCGAGGTGGGGTCGCCGCAACTCCACTTCGAGATCCGCAAGGGATCTTCACCGGTTGACCCGCTTCAAGTCCTCAACGGGGCGTGAGGCGAAAGGCCTTCGCGCGCACGTTGCTTCGACACCTGCAACTGTCATCGTCCGGTCCTTGACCGGGTGACCCGGTATCCCAGAGACCGGCAATCGAGCCGCCACGCCTCGGCGTACTGGATCCCCCGCTTTCGTGGGGATGACGGCCGTGTGTGAGGCGTGGTCCGGAGGTGTACTTTATCGCCTGGGTCGGCTATCCCGTAGCCTTCAGGCCTGCCGTTGCCGGCCACTCGTTTTTACAACTCTCAGCGCTTCGCTTCTTGGGGTCCGCAGACATGCCGAAACCGCGTCTGGCGCGCCGCGTGAGACCATGATGCGCGACGTCCCATGATCTGGCGGACTACTCCGGCAAGGATTGCCACCTGGTTCGGCTTCGTCCTGATGTGCCTCGGCATGTTCATGGCGATCCTCGACATTCAGGTGGTCGCGACCTCGATGCCGACGATCCAGCATGCGCTGGCGATATCGCCTGATGCCATGAGCTGGATCCAGACGGCGTATCTGATCGCCGAGATCACAGCCATTCCGCTGACCGGCTGGCTGACGCGCGTCCTCACCCTGCGCTGGCTGTTCGTGATCGCCATCTTCGTTTTCACCGTGACGTCGGTCGGCTGCGCCTTCAGCACCAATTTCGCGTCGCTCGTCACCTTCCGCATCCTCCAGGGCTTTGCCGGAGGCACGCTGATCCCTGCGGTGTTCTCGGGCATCTTTCTGCTGTTTCCGGCGCGCGCCCATCCGGTCGCCGGCACCATCGCCGGCATCGTGGCCGTGCTGGCGCCGACGGTCGGACCGGTGGTCGGCGGCTGGATCACGCATCATTATTCCTGGCCCTGGCTGTTCCTGATCAACGTCGTCCCGGGCGTCATCGCGGCGGTCGCGACACCGTTCCTGCTGCCGCGGGGCAGGCCTCGTCTCAATCAGCTGAAGCATTTCGACGGAATGTCCCTCGCGCTGATGGCGGTGGCATTGGCGAGCCTGGAAATCGGTTTGAAGCAGGCCCCGCAAGACGGCTGGTTCTCCGCCGTCTGCTTCGGCCTGTTCGCGCTTTGCGCGGCCGCGACGGCGCTGTTCGCCGTCAGGACGCTGAAGGCGGTGCAGCCGGTGGTCGAACTCGCAACGCTGAAGGTGCCGCCGTTTTCGGTCGGCTGCGGGCTCAGCTTTTGTCTCGGCGTCGGATTGTTCGGCGCGGTCTATTTGATGCCGGTGTTTCTCGCCTATGTCCGGCAGCACGACGCGCTGCAGATCGGCTCGATCATGCTGGTGACGGGCGCAGCGCAACTGGTGGCCGCGCCAATCGCCGGCGCGCTGGAGAGCCGGGTCGATCCGCGCTGGCTGTCGGCGTTTGGATTTGGCCTGTTCGCCGTTGGCCTGGGCCTGAGCGCGTTCGAAAGCCGCACCGCCGATTTCGACGAGATGTTCTGGCCCCAGGTCTTGCGCGGCTTTGCGGCGATGTTCTGCCTGCTGCCGCCGACCAGGCTGGCGCTGGAGACGCTGCCTCACAAGCAGGTGCCGGACGCCAGCGGTTTGTTCAACATGATGCGTAACCTCGGCGGCGCGGTCGGGATCGCACTGATCGATACGATCCTGTACGGACGCACCAGCGGACATGCCGAAGCCATCCGCCAGCGCCTGATCGCGGGCGACGTCACGGCCGCGCAGGCGATCGGGCTCGACCGGATTCCATCGGATCTGTCCGCCGCGGCTTCGATGATCGAGCAGGCTGCCTTCGCCGCCAGCGTTAATGAAGCCTGGGCTCTCTTGGCCTCGGTGGCGCTGCTGGGGCTGCTGTTGATTCCGCTGGCGAGGCCGCGAGGGAGCACGCCGCCGGCGGCTGACAGGATCAGTCCGGCTTCAGCCGCACCCCGAGCCGTCCCGCCAGTTCCTGCGTGAACTGCCAGGCGACGCGCCCCGAGCGCGAACCGCGCGTGGTCGACCATTCCAGCGCCTCGCGCTCGAGTTCGGATTCCGCGAGCTTGATGCCGAAATGGGAGCAATAGCCTTTTACCATCGCCAGATATTCGTCCTGGCTGCAGCGGTGGAAGCCGAGCCAAAGACCAAACCGGTCCGACAACGAGACCTTCTCCTCGACCGCTTCGCCGGGATTGATCGCGGTCGAGCGTTCGTTCTCGATCATCTCGCGCGCCAACAGATGCCGGCGGTTGGAGGTCGCGTACAGGATCACATTGTCGGGACGGCCCTCGATGCCGCCTTCCAGCACCGCCTTCAGCGACTTGTAGGAGGCGTCGTTGCCGTCGAATGAAAGGTCGTCGCAGAACACGATGAAGCGGAAATCCGAACGGCGCAGCATATCCATCAACGCCGGCAGGGTCTCGATGTCCTCGCGGTGAATCTCGATCAGTTTCAGGCGGTCGGCCGGTTTGCGGTTGGTGTTGAGGTTGGCATGCGCCGCCTTCACCAGCGACGATTTCCCCATGCCCCGCGCACCCCACAGCAGGGCGTTGTTGGCGGGCAGGCCGTTGGCGAAACGTTCGGTATTTTCGATCAGGATGTCGCGCATCCGGTCGATGCCCTTGAGCAGGCCGAGGTCGACCCGGCTGACGCGCGGCACCGGCGCCAGCCGTCCGTTCGGGTGCCAGACGAAGGCGTCGGCGCTGCCGAACGAGTTGGCGGCATTCGACGCCGGTGAGGCGGCCGCGAGGTGCGCCACGATGGTTTCGAGCGCGCGCGCGATCCGCTCGTCCGTCGCCTGTTTTGGCGGGGCGGGCGGGCGTTTTGTCGCGGGCTTCGCCGATTTCCGCTGGCCAGCCATGGAGGCGGTGCGAGACCCTGTTTTGCTGGGCTTTTTTGACATCTAGGGGGTTCCTCAGGACGCACCCATATCGGGCCTTGCGGAAGGCCGCAAGCGGTCCAAATGAGGGGGCTGGCAGCGTTGCAATTGGGGCGCTGGCCGCTATAGTCCGCGCGAATTTGACCGAACCGGCCTGACGCCGATGGGTCGCTGGTTTACCCCCGTTTCACGAGGATTGTCCGAATGCTGATTACTCCTGCGTTTGCCCAGGCCGCGGCCGGCGGCGATACCAACAGCATGTTGATGTCGCTGCTGCCGTTCGCGCTGATCTTCGTGATCATGTACTTCCTGATTTTGCGGCCGCAGCAGAAGAAGGTGAAGGACCACGCCGAACTGGTGAAGAACATCCGCCGCGGCGACACCGTGGTGACGTTGGGCGGCCTCGTCGGCAAGGTGACGAAGGTGGTCGACGACGACCAGATCGAATTCGAAATTTCCGACGGCGTCCGGGTGCGGCAGATGCGCCAGATGATTTCCGGCGTCCGCGCCAAGGGCGAGCCGGCGAAGGAAAAGGCTGATACCGCCAAGGACGAGACGTCCGCGAGCTAGTTTTTCAGCGCGCCATATTTCCCAGGATCTGACGGATCAACTCGATGCTGTATTTCTCGCGGTGGAAGGCGCTGGCGATCATCCTCACGGCGCTGGTGGTGTGCCTTTGCGCCGTTCCGAACTTCTTCCCTCAGGAACGAGTCAAGACCTGGCCGCTCTGGGCGCAGCGGCATATCGTATTGGGTCTCGATCTTCAGGGCGGTTCCTACCTCCTGCTGGAAGTCGACTCCAACTACGTCAAGAAGGAAAAGGTCGATCAGGTTCGCGACGACGTCCGTCGCGTGCTGCGCGAAGCCAAGATCCCCTATCAGGGCCTGGTTGCCCGTGCCGATAGCGCCGAGGTGCGCATCACCAAGGACACCGATGTACCGGCGGCGCTGACCAAACTGCGCGAGTTGTCGCAGCCGCTCGGCGGTTTGCTAGGCTCGAGCGGCCAGCGCAGCCTCGAAGTCAGCGATGCCGGCGGCGGCTTGATCCGTCTCAGCGTGCCGCAAGCTGCAATCACCGAACGCATCCGGCAAACGATTGAACAATCGATCCAGATCGTCGAGCGCCGCGTCAACCAGTTGGGCACCGTCGAGCCGGTGATCCAGCGCCAGGGCAAGGACCGTATCCTGGTGCAAGTGCCGGGCTTGCAGGATCCAACGGAGCTCAAACGCATCCTTGGCAAGACCGCCAAGATGGAATTCCGCATGGTCGATCAGACGGTGCCGGCAGACCAGGCACAGCAGGGCAGGGTACCGTCCGATTCGGATCTGCTGATGAGTTCGACGTCGCCGAAAATTCCCTATGTGATCAAGAAGCAGGTACTGGTGTCCGGCGGTGATCTGACCGACGCCCAGCCGGGCTTCGACCAGCGCACGGGCGAGCCGATTGTCAGCTTTCGTTTCAACACGTCAGGTTCGCGCAAATTTGCGCAGGCGACGTCCGAGAACGTCGGGCAGCCCTTTGCGATCGTGCTCGACAATGAGGTGATTTCCGCGCCCGTGATCCGTGAGCCGATCACCGGCGGTTCCGGCCAGATTTCCGGCAGCTTCACGGTGCAGGCCGCCAACGAACTCGCGATCCTGCTGCGCGCCGGCGCCTTGCCGGCACCGCTCACCGTCATCGAGGAGCGGACCGTCGGCCCCGGCCTCGGCCAGGATTCGATCGAGAAGGGTGAACTCGCCGCCTATGTCGGCTCGATCATGGTCATCGTGTTCATGCTGCTGACCTACCGGCTGTTCGGAGTGTTCGCCAATATCGCCGTCGCCATCAACGTCGCGATGATCTTCGGCGTGCTGTCGCTGTTGAATGCCACGCTGACGCTGCCGGGCATCGCCGGCATCGTGCTGACGGTCGGCATCGCGGTGGACTCCAACGTGCTGATCTACGAGCGCATCCGCGAGGAATTGCGCGGCGGACGCAACGCGATTTCCGCGATCGACGCCGGTTTCCGGCGCGCCCTGTCGACGATTCTCGATTCCAACATCACCACCTTCATCGCCGCCGCCGTGCTGTTCTATATCGGCACCGGACCGGTGCGCGGCTTTGCCGTGACGCTCGGCATTGGCATCATCACCACCGTCTTCACCGCGTTTACGCTCACCGCCCTGATCGTTTCGGCCTGGGTGAGATGGAAGCGGCCGCAGACCGTGCCGATTTAGGGAATGAGCCGGCTGTGACAAATTTCGTTCTCATCGGACTCGGTGTCCTGATTGCCGTGCTGACGGTGGTCGCATGCTTCGGCTGGCTGCCGTCGCTGCGAATCGTGCCTGACGACACCAAGTTCGATTTCACCCGCTTCCGCCGCATCAGTTTTCCGATTTCGGCGCTGCTCTCGATTGCCGCGATCGTCCTGTTCTTCACCCATGGGCTGAATTTCGGCATCGACTTCAAGGGCGGCACGCTCCTGGAAGTGCAGGCCAAATCAGGCACGAGCGATATCGCCTCGATGCGGGCAACCCTGAGCGGCCTCGGGCTTGGCGATGTGCAGTTGCAGCAGTTCGGCGGACCGGCCGACGTGCTGATCCGGGTGGCCGAGCAGCCGGGCGGCGATGCCGCGCAGCAGGAAGCGGTGCAGAAAGTCCGCAGCGCGCTCGGCGATGCCGTCGAATACCGCCGCGTCGAAGTGGTCGGACCGCGCGTCTCCGGTGAGCTGCTGGCCTATGGCATGCTGGGGCTGATGCTCGCGATCTTTGCGATCCTGATCTATCTCTGGTTCCGGTTCGAATGGCAGTTCGCGCTCGGCGCCATGATCGCCAACGTCCATGACATCGTTCTCACCATCGGCTTCATGTCGATCAGCCAGGTCGATTTCGATCTGACCAGTAT
>JAYSPJ010000605.1:0-5568 GCA_043722155.1 Bradyrhizobium sp. | reverse complement strand
GCTCCTCAGCATGAGGTTGTTGTGTTTCAACAAGTTAAACCTCATCCTGAGGAGGCCACGAAGTGGCCGTCTCGAAGGATGGGCTGCAATACCGATTTGTGATTCCAGGTACTAGGCTTTCGCCACCGCGCGCGAAAACACCACTTCGATCAGCGTGCCCGAATGCGGGCCGGTCTTGATCTGGAACTGGGCGCGGTTGGCTTCGACCAGCGCCCTGGTCAGCGACAGGCTGACGCCGGAGCCGTCGGAAGACTGATCCGACGGCGCGTGGGTGCGGAACGGCTCCATCGCGGCGGCGACTTCGTTGTCGTTGAGCCCGTGTCCGGTATCGCGGACCCGCAGCACCACCTCGCCGAAATCCGACAGCGCGGTGGAGACGATGACCTGGCCGCCGGCATTGGCGAGATGGATCGAGTTGCCGATCAGGTTCAGCGTGATCTGGCGCAGCGCGCGGGCATCGGCGATGACCGGCGGCAGCGCATGCGCCAGCGAGGTCCGGATGATGATGCGTTCGCGGTTGGCCTGCGGCTGCATCACCGCGACGCAGCTTTCCACCAGTTCGTTGAGGTTCTGGTTGGCGAAAGCGAGATCGAGCTTGCCGGTCTCGATCCGCGAGAGATCGAGCAGGTCGTCGATGATCGCGATCACGCGCTCGCCGGAAGCGCGAATGTCCTTCATGTATTCGACGTAGCGCTCGTTGCCGAGGCTGCCGAAGCGTTCGCCGATCATGACTTCGGAAAAGCCGATGATGGCGTTGAGCGGGGTGCGGACCTCGTGGCTGATCCGCGCCAGCATGTCGGCCTTGGCGTTGGCGGCGCGATCGGCCAGCCGCCGCGCCTGCTGCAGCTCGCTCTCGTTTTTTCGGGCTTGCGAAAGATCGCGAAACACCGCGAAGAAGTTCGGACCGTCGGGCCGGGTCCGTCCCATCGTCATCGACAGCGGGATGATGCCGCCGCCGCGCACGCGGCCCAGCGTGTCGCGGCCGTGGTCGAGCAGGCTGGCGACGCCCGCGCCCTTGATGCCCTCCAGATAATCCTGCACCGCGCGCTGGCTTTCCGGCGCGAACAGCTCGGTGAGATTGCGCTGCACGAGATCGGCGCCGTCGTAGCCGAACAGCGCTTCGGCGCTGCGATTGCACGAATTGATGTTGCCTTCGCCGTCGAACATCACGATGCCTTCGGCGGTGGTGTCCAGAATGGCGCCGAGCTCCTCGGCATTGGCGTGACCGACGGCTGAGGGCTCGCTGGCGGGGACCGCTTGGGCGATGGCGGCGGCCATCGCCGCGCCTTCGCCTGCGGCGCCCGAGCAGATCAGCGCCAGCGCCGAATCCCCGTCCCATGCAATCGTGTAGAGACGCGCATCGGTCGCCGGCGACGGCGCCCGTCCGGACGAATCCTGGCTCGCGGAAATCGTCACCGGCGTGCCGGTATCGGACGTGCTGGAGGCCGACGAGACGCCGGGTTCGACGTAGAGCGCGTCGAGACCGCCGGCCTCTTCGAGGGCGTGAAGGCTGTCGTAGCCGATCCGCGCCAGAAACGCGGGGTTGGCATAGAGCAGCCGGTCGAGCCGGTAGATCAATACGCCCGCCGGCAGAAGGTCGAGCAGCGCCTTGTCGCGCCGGGTTTCGCCGCGCGCCGGCGGCTCGGGCTGCGCCAGCCACTCCGGCGCCCCGACCGGCGGTTCGGGCGCCGCGGTCGGCTCGGCAATGGTCGCGGTGGCGTCGGATACATCGGGCGTTGCCGTCGCGCTGTTCTCGCTCTCCAGCCGCGCCGACAATTGCCGGGCGAGCTCGTTGAAGGCGCTGTTTTCCACCGGGGTCAGGACCGGCGATTTCGGCTCGCTGATCGGGCGAAACGGCAGGACGTTTCTGAGCGTTTCGTTGCTGGTTTCCACGGGCGTTTCCAAATCGGTTTGGTGTGAAGTCTCAACGGCAATCGGTTCGGTCAATTCAGGCGTACCGGACGACGCAACGCCGGGCGGTTCGGGCAACTCCGCGGCGGGCGAGTCGCTGGCGCGATCGGCCTGGACGATATCGGCCGAAAGCGGCGGCGGCGCCGGCGGAGCGCTGAAGAATTCGTAGCGGCGCAACGCGGCGAGCCGCGTCAGCCCGTCGAGATCGCGGCAAACCCCGAAGCCCCGATAGCCTGCAAGCTTTCCGGTGTGATCGTAGATCGGCAGCCCCGCCAGCTCCACCGGCAACCGGCCGCCGCCGTCGACCGGCCAGTCCAGGGTGATGCCGCTCCAGGTACTGCCGGTGGCGATCGCCTTGCCGACGCGACCGTCGGGATCGAACCCGAACGCCTCGGCGATGTCGCTCCATCGCCGTCCGAAGCCGGCGGCGGTGTGGGCGCCGATCAGGCGGGTGAATTCATCGCTCCCGAGCGAGAACCGGCCGTCGGCATCCATCTGCCACATGAAGCGCAGCGGGTTGCGGCGCGCAGCCGGTGAGGGCTCGTCGAGCCATGACGGTGAACTGGCAGGTCCGGCTGCGATTGCCGGTGAGGCGGAAGCCTCGATCGCCGGTGTCGCCGCCTCCGCGGGCGGAGGCATTGGCTGATCGGCAACGGCTTCGACATCGTGAGCAGGTTCGTTCCGATAAATCTCGGGATCGGGCTTGATGGTTCCCACCGTTGCCTCGATGGGTGAGGCTTCGACATGCGGCATGTCGAGCTGCATCACCGACTGCAGGTCGACATCCGGTTCGGGTGGCTCCTCGACGACGTGGCCGGCGGCCGGCTCCGCAACTGGCTCAAGAAAGTCGTCGATCAGTGCGAACTCGGCCGGGGCTTCGCCCGATATCGCCGGCTGTTCGTAGTCGGGTGCCGGCAGGTCCGCCGGCGGCGCGATCGGCTGCTCCGCGACATCAGCGGCTGGCGGTGCGGGCGACGGCGCGATCAGCGCAACGAGCCCGACATCCGCGCCGGTGCCGACGCGCTGCAGCACCATGCGGCCGATGCCGACCGGTGTCTCGGCGCGGCCCTGCTGCAGCGCATCGCTGCGCGCCGCATCGAGGCCGGCTTCGGAGAGATTGCGAAAGCCGAGCAGCGGACGCGCGGCGTCGCTGGCGCCGACGAACATGCCATCGCGCGCAAAGGCTGCGATCGGTGAATCGATGCCTTCGACCAGGAGCTGCAGCCGTTCGACCAGCGGCATCGTGCGGCCCACCGCCTCCGCGGCCGCGATCAGGATGCCATGGCCGCCGTCGGCGAATTCGAGCCGCGCGCAGCCGCAGGTCATGAGGGTGCCGAGCGTCGCGCCGAAGCCGCGCAGCCGCTCCAGCCTTATCGCGCCGGTGGTCGACAGCCGTCCGGCGAGCTGTGCCACCTGGCGCCGATGCTGGTCCGCCGGACCGAAAGTCCTGCTGGCCAGCACTGCGCCGTTGGCGGCGCCGAACAGCCGGGCACCCACCGGATTGGCCCACAGAATCCGCGTGCCATCGGTCGACCACAGCCAGACCGGCAGCACGCTCGTTGCATGCACCGCCAGCCGCGGATCGCCGACGCCTCGCAACTGGAATTCCGAATTGTTCATCGCGGTGACATGGCTGACTGGTTGGATGTTGACCAAGACGATGGCACGGATATCGGCGGCCAAACGATGACAGCCTCAACGAACCCTTAGTATCGCGCGCCGGCAAGGTCAGGTCCACGGTTTGCGGCCGCGGCGCCGTCCAAAGCCGCGATAACCTTAATCCGGCTGAACCTTGCTCCGGGCTTTCGCGTTGGGCTGTTGCAAACGGCGTTCAGAGGTCCACGATGGGAACAGGCGGATGCCGCGTCACATCGGCGAGGTCATTTGCCATTTATCCTGACGTGGGCGAGCCGGGGACCGGGGCTGTGGATAGGCTCCGAATACCAGAATCCGAATACCAGAACAGGAGTGGGACCATGAGCGAACAAGGGCGTGACCGTTTCGAGATTCCAAAGGAAATGCGATCGATGGCCGAGGCCGGCTTCGATCAGGCCCGCCAGGCCTTCGAGAAGTTCCTGAGCGGCGCGCAAGCGACCGCCGGAACGATCGAGGAGAAGGGGGCGGCGGTTGCCGCCGGTGCCAAGGACATCGGCGCCAAGGCGATGTCCTACGCCGAAAAGAACGTCCAGGCGTCGCTGGACTATGCGCAATCGCTGCTGCACGCCAAGGATCTGACCGACATCATGCGGCTGCACACCGAATATGTGCAGGCGCAGATGCGGTCGCTGGCTGAACAGGCCAGCGAGATGGGCCAGATCGTCAGCAAGGCGGCGATGGATGCCGCCAAGCCGAAAAGCTGACGCGAAAAGACCTCCAAGGATTGATTTTATCCGGTTCCTCAGCCGGAACGAGCGCTCGGCTGAGCCCTGCCATGCGGCATTGCACTGCAAATTGCATTGCATTGCACAAAAATGACATGCTAAGGATGTTATCTGCTGGTTGCCCGACGAAGGGCATTCCCGTTCTGCGTGATCCAAGTCGACGCTGCCGGTGGGCTGGCCGGGCGTTCGCGGGGTTCACAGTTTTCACCCAATGCGAAGGATGCAAGCCATGGCCAATACCGATCCCTTCTCCGCCTCCGTGATCCCGTTCGAAGTCCCCGAGCAGATGCGTGCATTTGCTGAAAAGGGCGTTTCGCAGGCCCGCGACAGCTACGCCAAGTTCAAGGATGCCGCCGAGACCCACAACGGCACCATCGAGGCCGTGTTCACGACCGCCAGCAAGGGCACCAGCGAATATTCCGCCAAGCTGATGGAAATCATGAAGGCCAACAGCACCGCGACGCTGGACTTCGCGCAGGAGCTGCTCGGCGTGAAATCGCCCACCGAGGCGATGGAGCTGTGGACCTCGCACGCCAAGAAGCAGTTCGAGACCTTCACCGCCCAGACCAAGCAGCTGGCGGAGCTGAGCCAGAAGGTTGCGGCGGAAACCGTCGAGCCGATCAAGACCAGCGCGTCGAAGCTGTTCAAGCCGGCCGCCTGATCGGCCGCTTTCGCGTTCCAAAAAAAGCCCGGGCGGCCAGCCCGGGCTTTTTGTTGTGGGCGGTTCGCGGTTTGACGAGGCTGGCGGCTTTTGCCCGGCGAGGCCTGCAAAGCGTGAACTTTTATCGCTTCCGGATCTGCCACGTCGGGGCGTCTACCGGCCTTGCCAAAGCGCGGCGTAGCACCTAGTTTCCGCCCCGTTCGGAGACCCCGTTTTCGGGGTCCGCCAAGGATGCAGTTGTAGCTCAGTTGGTTAGAGCGCCTGCCTGTGGAGCAGGAGGTCGGTGGTTCGAGCCCACCCAACTGTACCACCTGTACCCACGCGCACGAGACAGCGACGCGCCGCCGTCCACCGCGGCCTGAAACCTTGCGTTCGACCCCTGTTGCCAATCCCCTGCCGTTCACCCACAATTCGCCAAATCAATGCTTCGGGGGGATTCATGTCCGCGTTCCGGTCCAGCAGGTTCCAGCTTGGTTTGATGCTCGCAACGGCGCTGTCGGTTTCGATGTGGACTGGCGCCAGCGAGGCCTACACCCCCGAACAGCAGCAGGCCTGCACCGACGATGCGATGCGCCTGTGCAGCGCCTACATTCCGGACGTCGACCGCATCACGGT
>JAYSPJ010000604.1:0-3628 GCA_043722155.1 Bradyrhizobium sp. | reverse complement strand
GCCGTGCATGAAATAATTCGCCGCATGCGGATGCATGATGGCGAGGCCGGTTTCGTACAGCGTGGTTTCGAGAAACTGCCCGACGCCGGATTTCTGCCGCTCCGACAGCGCCATCAGAATGCCGATCGCCGCGTAAAGCCCGGTGGTGATGTCGACCAGGGGAACGCCGATCCGCATCGGGCCGCTTTGTGGCGAGCCGGTCGCGGCGATCATGCCGGTCATGGCCTGAATGATGGCGTCGTAGCCGGGATTGCCGCCGCGCGGGCCGTCGGCGCCGAAGCCGGAAATCCGGCAGTGCACCAGTTTCGGAAATCTGGCGCGCAGCACGTCGTTGCCGATGCCCCATTTGTCGAGCGTGCCCGGCTTGAAATTCTCGATCAGAACGTCGGCGCTCTCCAGCATCTTCATCAGCACCGCGCGGCCGCCCTCGGAAGCGAGGTCGAGTCCGATCGAGCGCTTGTTGCGGTTGATGCCGACGAAATAGGCCGCGTCTTCGCCGTGGAACGGAGGCCCCCAGTCGCGCACCTCGTCGCCGGCGGGCGGCTCGACCTTGATCACGTCGGCGCCATGGTCGGCGAGGATCTGGGTGCAATAGGGTCCGCCGAGCACGCGCGTCAAATCGATCACGCGCAATCCGGTCATCGCGCCGGGAGCAGCTTCAGTCGTCATAGGTGCTTCTTGGCCGTTTCTTGCGAGTTGTGGGGAACGTCGCGGCCATTAAGCATCAGGGACGCTTGCGCGCAAATGCGAACGGGAATGTCTTTCCGCCGCCAGATGCATGTCGAACGCCGGTGTGGCGATGGTCCGCCGATCGATGTCGGCGGGCCATTCGGCAGCAGCGGTTACGCGACCTTCAAGTCCCGTGACGATGAGGAGACAAATGGCCAGGAAACCGGCGTCCGACTTACCGCTGCTGCTCGGCAACCAACTCTGCTTTGCGATCTACTCCACCGCGCACGCCTTCAATCGCGCCTACAAGCCGCTGCTTGATCGGCTCGGGCTGACCTATCCGCAATATCTCGTGATGCTGGTGCTGTGGGAGCGCGATGGCGTCCCGGTCAAGGACATAGGCGAACGGCTGCTGCTGGATTCCGGCACGCTGACCCCGCTGCTCAAGCGGCTGGAGGCGGCGGAACTGGTCAAGCGCACCCGCGGCACCGGAGATGAGCGCCAAGTGCTGATCGCGCTGACGTCCAAGGGGCAGGCGCTCAAGGAAAAAGCCAGGGCGGTGCCCCAGGCCATCCTCGCCGGCTCGGCCTGCTCGATTTCCGAATTGTCGGCGATGAAGAATGAGCTGATCTCGCTGCGGGACCGGCTCAATGCGGCGCCGGGGGAGTAGGTGGGGCGAGGGTTCACTTTGGTATACCTCACAGAGTATGCTGTCGGGTCGTTTGCCCGGGCCGAGTACTTTTCAGCCGATGCTGGGCGTCTTTGACTGAGTAGCTGCGCCACTGAGGCGTTTCTTCGCAAATGCGCGGCCTGAATGGGATTTGAGATACTTTTCAAATTCCAGCGCTTTGAACTTGTCGGGAAAGGCGCAGTACCAGACCAGTTGCCAAGGCTTGAATTTGGCAGTGTGCGCGGACTTGCCCGCGTTGTGCTCGGGTAGTCGCCGCTTCAGATCGGCGGTTGCGCCGACGTATTCGTGTTCGGGAAAATTGATGCTGCGGATGATGCAGACGTACCACATCGGCGCTCACAGATAGACGCGGGTATTGGGTTGTCTCTCCAGCCCGTCTTCGCCCAAGAGGGCTACGCCGGGCACCACGCTTTGCCCTTCCGGCTCTTGCGTGGCTGCGCCACGCGTAGCCCGAAGGGCGAAGCGTGGTGGAGCCAGGCGGGATCGAACCGCCGACCTCTTGCATGCCATGCAAGCGCTCTCCCAGCTGAGCTATGGCCCCTTAGATAATCCACGCGCCTTGGGCGACTCGCGGGGGAAAACCCTGAACACAGTTCAGGGTCGATCTCAAGTCTCTTCGTCGCCGCTGACGTCGCCGATGATGTCGGTGACGTCCTCATCGCCTTCTTCCTCGTCGGCAATGAAGGTCGAATCGTCATCGTCGTCGTCTTCGATGGTCTCGTCGATCTCGATGTCGTCCTCCGACTCCGGAACGGCGGCCTTGACCTTGCCGGTATTTTCCTCGGCATCGGCTTCCTCGAGCGGAACCAATTCTTCGGCCTCGGCGGGCTCCGGCGCCTCTGCGGCAGAAGCGGCGGAAGCGGCCGCCGCAGCGCGCGCGGCAGCGTCGGCGCGGGTCCGGGGCGGCGGAATCGGCGCGATCGGCACCACCTCGCCGGTGTAGGGTGAGATCACCGGGTTCTTGTTGAGGTCGTAAAATTTCTTACCCGTCGTCGGGCAAATGCGTTTGGTTCCGAGATCGGATTTGGCCACGTGGGGAGTCCTGGGAATTTGTCGAAAAACGGTGCTTCACTTGGCTAGTTGCCACGCCCCTGTCAATAGCGCTCTGCGCGCATTCGGACAGTCGCGTGACGTGGCGCGGCCCATGTGATACCTGCCGCCGGCGCAGAGGACACAATCTTGACCCAATCTGACCAGCCCACGCCGCTTGAATCCCGCGCCAGCAGCCCCCTGACCGGGAAAGTCCGCGTTCCCGGCGACAAGTCGATTTCGCACCGTGCCCTGATTTTGGGCGCGCTGGCGGTCGGCGAAACCCGGATATCCGGCCTGCTCGAGGGCGAAGACGTGCTGAATACCGCCAAATCGATGCAGGCGCTGGGCGCGAAAGTGGAGCGAACCGGGGCGTTCGCCTGGTCGGTGCGTGGGGTCGGCGTGGCCGGATTCGCGCCGCCGCAAGTTCCGCTCGATTTCGGCAATTCCGGCACCGGTTGCCGGCTGGTGATGGGGGCCGTGGCCGGCTGCCCGATCACGGCAATCTTCGACGGCGACGCGTCGCTGCGCTCGAGGCCGATGCGGCGGGTGCTCGATCCCCTGGAATTGATGGGCGCGAAAGTCGTGGCGAGCGGGGAAGGCGGTCGCCTGCCGCTGACGCTGCAGGGCGCGCGCGATCCCCTGCCGATCCTGTATCGCACGCCGGTGGCCTCGGCCCAGATCAAATCCGCGGTGCTGCTGGCCGGGCTCGCCGCCCCCGGCGTCACCACCGTGATCGAGACCGAAGCCAGCCGCGACCATACCGAATTGATGTTGAAGCATTTCGGGGCGCAGATCGTCTCGACCCGCGAGGGCGCTCACGGCCGCCGGATCGCCCTGACCGGACAACCGGAATTGCACGGCGCCGGTGTCGTGGTGCCGGCGGATCCGTCGTCGGCGGCGTTCCCGATCGTGGCGGCCTTGGTCGTCGCGGGCTCCGATCTCGTTCTGTCAGATATCATGACCAATCCGCTGCGCACCGGCCTGTTCACGACGTTGCGCGAGATGGGCGCGTCGATCGAGGAAAGCCAGGCTCGCGGCGATGCCGGCGAACCGATGGCGCAGTTCCGGGTGCGCGCCTCGAAACTGCGCGGGGTCGAGGTGCCGCCGGAGCGCGCGCCTTCGATGATCGACGAATATCTGGTGCTGGCGGTGGCGGCCGCCTTTGCCGAAGGCACCACCATCATGCGCGGCCTGCAGGAATTGCGGGTAAAGGAATCCGACCGGCTGGAAGCCACC
>JAYSPJ010000603.1:0-5841 GCA_043722155.1 Bradyrhizobium sp. | reverse complement strand
CCGGGCGCCGATGCGCCCGCGGCTCGCGTGCGCCAACGCGTCCCGTCCCACATCCCGTGAAGTTCGCGAAACGCCCGCTGCCGCATGGCGGCAAAGTATCCACGCGGATGTGAGCTGGTTCATGAAATTGGCGGCGCGCTTCGCCTACCATGCGACGGATACTTGCTGGAAGACCGAGGAGACTTGCCTTGAAATCAATCTGGTACCTGATGCTGGTGGGAGCCTTCCTGCTGTCCCAGCCGGCCTTCGCGCAAAAGCTGGTCGACCCGGACAAGGTGGCTCCCGAGCATCGCGAAGCCGCCGTCAAACGCCGGGCCGAGCAGCTCAGGCAGATCGACTGCGCCCACAAGGCCGACCAGGCCAAGGTGCTGCCGAGAGACCGGCTCGCGCATATCACGCATTGCCTGGCGGAAGAGGCGCCGGGTCACGGCACCGCGCATAATTAGGGACAGCGCAAGCTTCGCGCTGGAAGGATCAGCTTCCGTAACTCGCCATGGCCTTGCGGATCTGCCAGCCCCCAGGGCGGGTTAGCGCAGCGTAACCCGCCGATGCACGAGGTTGGATGGCGGATACGCTTCGCTAATCCGCCCGACGGCCCTGCGAATGTCGCGTCGCCTTGACAATCAAGTCGAGTGACGCCGTCCGCGCGCTCGTCATGTCCGAAGATCCAGCTAACCGGACATCGATTGGCATGCCAAAAGCGACGCGAATGACCCGAGGCGGCCATTGTTGATACCGATTCAAGTCGAGTAAGCGGGGCTTCCAGGCGCTCACCGGCCCTTTGCCTTTTTCCGTGCGGTGCCTGCCTTTGGTCCGCTCGGCCGCGTGATCGGAAATATTGCACGCACATGCTCAGCCCACATCTGGCAAAAGGCCGTGGCGTAACGGGGCAGCGGCCTGCGCTTATCCCACAAGACGGCCAACGGCTCGCGCAGCGGCCGGCCGCGATACACGATGGGAACAATCTTCAGATTGTAACGGTGTGCTCGGAAGGTGGATGCGATGATGGCGACGCCGTGCTGGGCTTCGGCGAGAGCCAGCAGGGTATGTGGAGAGTGGGTTTCGAGCCGAATGTTGGGCCTGAGCCCTGCGATGCGGCAGGCGGCGTCAAAGGCTCGGCGAAGCCCATACCCACTATCCAGCAGCAGCAAAGGAAACGGCGCCAGCCGCGCGACCTCGATCGCGCCCTGGCTGCCAAGTGTCATCGATGGATGGCACGCGGCGAGGAGTTCGGCCGGTTCGAGTTGCTGGCTCCCGAACTGCCCATCGTCGAGTGGAACGCCGTATGGAAGCATCTGACCAAGATGTATCTCGCCACGCTCGAGCATTGCCAGAATCTCAAGGCCACTTCCCTCCACGACCTTTACCTGCACATTGGGATAGCGCTTCGCATAGCGGTGCAGAAATTGTGAAAAGACGCCTTCAATGTGCAGTGGCGTGGCAGCCACCTTCAGCACGCCGACGTCGCCACGGCGGAGATCCTGCGCCCGTTCGGCGATCCCGCTGACGTAATTCAACAAGCCACGACAATCGCCGAGCAGCTGCTCGCCCTCTCCAGTCATCAAGAGGCGACGCCCGACACGATCGAAAAGTTTCAGACCGAGCTCTTGCTCAAGATCACTGATGTGGCGGGACAGAGCGGGCTGAGCAATGCGAAGGCGCACTGCTGCTTTGGAGACGGTGCCCAGGTCCGCCACGGTGACGAAGGTTCGTACGTGTCGCAGGTCCATGCCGATCCTTATGCCGGCTTGTTATAGAAAACAAGATGAATCAAGCATTGGACTTCTAAGCCCCGTTGCATCACTGCTCATACGCGAATTCCGGAGCGACCGCGACACCAACGACATCTGACACGGAGACCGTCATGAAACCGCTCTCTTTGACACTGCTGGCCGTCGCCGGGCTGGGATTGGTAACGATGCCGGCCTGTGCCGAGACATGGCCGACGAAATCCCTGCGAGCCATCGTCCCGGTTGGAGCTGGAAGCACAACGGACATCATCCCGCGCGTCGTGTTCGAGCAGCTCTCGGCACAGCTCCACCAGAGCATCGTCGTCGAGAATCGCGTCGGCGCCGGCGGTACAATTGGCAGCGCGTTTGTCGCCAAGGCTGAACCCGACGGCTACACGATTCTGGCTCATGGCTCGGCGCTCACGATCTCGCCGGCGCTCTATCTCAACCCTGGCTTCGATCCGGCACGCGACCTCGCTGCCGTAATCCTCCTCGGGGTTACTCCGAACGTGTTGGTTGTATCCCCGGAACGGGGTTGGAAGACGGTTCGCGACCTGATAGCGGCCGGCAAGGCGAAACCAGGCGCGCTTAACTTCTCATCGGTCGGCGTCGGCAGCGCAACCCACCTGAGCGCCGAGTTGTTCCGCCGCAGCGCGTGCGTGGACGCAGTGCATGTCCCGTTCAAGGGCGGCGCTGAAGCGCTGACCGAGGTGATTGCGGGTCGCATCGACTTCTTCTTCGGGCCGGTCGGGCTTGTTCTGCCATATATCCAGGACGGCAAACTGCGTGCGCTCGTCGTCAATGGGGGCAAGCGGTCATCCGCACTGCCCGACGTTCCGACAACGCAGGAAGCGGGAATCGCAAACGCCGAATATCCGGTTTGGTTTGGCTTGTTCCTGCCCGCCAAGACGCCAGGCGAGATCATCGCAACGCTGCACCGCGAAACCCTCAAGGCGCTCCAATCTCCAAAGGTTCGCGAGAGGCTGGCCGCGCTCGGAATCGATCCGATGGCGATGTCATCCACCGAATTCGCTGCTTATGTGCAAGGAGAAATTGCCAGAAACGCGGACCTGGTGAAAGCAGCCGGCCTGAAAGCGCAGTGAGTGGCCTGGCACGGTCAACCCGCGGCGGCGGTCCGTATTCGAGCGGCCGTCCCTGGCGCGGAGCAAGCAATGACAGGACATGATTTTGATGACGGTGAGGCATACGAACGATTCATGGGCCGCTGGAGCCGCGAGATCGGCAAGGCCTTCCTCACTTGGTTGCAACCGCCCGAGGGAGCGCGTTGGCTCGACGTAGGCTGTGGCACTGGCATATTCACGGAGCTGATCTCCGACACGTGCGCTCCCGCATCGGTTATCGCGATTGACCCATCGGAGTCGCAAATCGCCCGCGCTCGCACGCAAGTCACCCGGACGAAAACTGAGTTCCGTCTCGCTGACGCGCAGTATCTGCCATTTCCTGACGAATCCTTCGACATAGTCGCATCTGCGCTGGTGATGAATTTCGTACCTGACAAGGCGCGCGCGATGTCGGAGATGCGCCGCGTTGTGCGCCCTGGCGGCCTCATCGCCGCATGCGTCTGGAATTTTGCGGCGGAGCTGTCGCCAAGCGGTCCTCTGCGACGCGCGATGCGGCGCATCGGCATCGAAGCGCCGCCGATTCCGGGCACCGACACATCCAGCCCCGCTGTACTTGCAGATCTGTTGGAGAAGGCGGGACTGAAAGGGCTCAACACCGACCCAATCGAGGTGGCCGTGTCGTTTCGAGATTTCGATGACTTCTGGCACTCGCAGACACCGCATTATGCGCCAACTACACGGGCAATTGCTGCCATGTCCTCGAGAGACGGACTGAGGTTGATGGAGGCGGTTCGAGATTATCTGCAACCTATGTGTGACGGTGTCGGATACTCGGCCTGGGCCATTGCAGTCAAAGGGTATCGTCCAGGCTGACAGATTGGTGTCAGAGGCCCCAGAGCACTGCCTCTTGTTGGCACTTTTCGGACGTCGCGCCATCTGCCGCGCATGTCCGAGCTTAATCGACAAGCGGACATCGCTACTTGTTGGCGGCCCGCGTATCCGCATCGCCCGCCAAGGTTGAGACTCAATGGCCCGCCGCATTGCGCGTGATCCCCGCGTCGAACGCCGAGGTGGAGCGAAAGCGATACCCATCATGTTCGCACGGTGATGGGTTTCGCGAGAAGCTCGGCCGATCCTGAACGTTGCTGCGGCACTGCGACCCGTCGCTTCACCCTCAAATCTCCTTCCACCAGCGCCAGGTCGCCGCAAGGGCCAGCAGGCCGAGCGCGCCGGTCACGGCCACGGCATTGTGGGACCCGATACGGTCCGCGAGCCAGCCCAGCCACAGGAAGCCGATCGGGCCGGTGCCGATGCAGACGGTCAGGATGCCGAGGATGCGCGAGCGCATGTGCAGTGGCGCGGCAAGATAGACCAGCGTGGCTTGCATCGTCGCAAAGCCGGCGCCGCCCAACCCCGTCATGATCAATGCCACGCCTGCCAGTACAGGACTTTGCACCAGCGCGAAAATCACCACCGTGATCAGGTAGCAGACGACGCCGCCGAGATAGGCCCGGCCGTACCATTTCGGGGTCAGCCACAACCCCACCAGCAGCGCGCCGACGAAAGCGCCGATTCCATCCATGGCCGCCAGGATGCCGACGCCTTCCGGACCCAGATGCAGGCGGTCGCGCCCGATGACGGGAATCATGCTGGTGAACGGCCACGCGAAGATATTGTAGATCACCGTCACGACCAGCACGCCGATGAGCCGCTTGTCGGTGCGGACCAGGGCGAGCCCCTCGGCGATCCGCGCCAGCACGGCTTCGGAGCCCGCGACGCGGGGAATGCGCGAACGGATGGACAGAATTGCCCATAGCGCGGTGCCATACATCAGCACGCCCAGGATAAATGCGCCCTGGAGGCCGGTTCCGGCGAGCAGGAATCCGCCGGCGGCGGGGCCGACCATGCGGCTCGCATTGCCGGCGCCGACATCCAGCGACATCGCGGCGCCCATCTGTTCGCGGCCGACCACCTCGCCCATCATCACACGGCGCACCGGGTTGTCGGTGCACCAGCCGCAGCCGTTGATGAAACTCGCGAACGCGAGATGCCAGATCTCGAGTTGTCCGGTCCCGTCCAGAACCGCGAGGACCGCCGAGGTGCCGGTCATCATCAACACGACGACGAGGAGGGTTCGAGCGCGATCGAAGCGTTCCGCCAGCGCGCCGAGGAACACCCCGAAAAGGGCCATGGGAAGCAGGCGGAGCATGGTCATCATCGAGACCAGAAACGCGGACTCGGTGCGCTGGTAGACGACAACCCCGACCGCGATGGTTTCCAGCCAGCGCACGGTGGAGACGATCAGGCCGACATACCATAACCGCCAGAAATCCGGTGCCCCGATCATGCGCCGGAACGGCGAGTTGCTCACGCGATCGTTTCCTCTCCGGGGACGGCTCACCCCTTAAGCTTGCAGCATTGGCTGTATCGTAGAGGTGATTTGGAAGCGGGCAAAGCGATCAAACGAAGAAGTCCGGCTCCGGGGCCAGCCAACTTTGAAAGCGCGCAGGCTGGGTAGAGCGAAAGCAAATTCCCATTATATTCGCACGGTGATGGGTTTTGCGAAGAGCTCAACCCATCCTGCGAGCTTGCATCAGGGCCTGGAAACCGCGAAAATCCCGCCAGTTCACACCTCATCCCAGGAATCCCACACAAATGCAGTTCGATGACGTTATCCTCGGTCGCCGGAGTATTCGCGGTTACAAGCCCGATCCGGTGCCGATGGCGCTGATCAAGGAAATCATCGGTTTGGCGATGCGCGCGCCGTCGTCGATGAACACCCAGCCCTGGAATTTCTACGTCATCACCGGCGAACCGCTGGATCGGATCCGCGCCGGCAACACCGAGCGGATGGTGGCAGGCATACCGCAGTCACGCGAGTTCCGCACGGGCCAGCCCTTTGCCGGCCCGCACCGCGATAGACAAGTCGGCGTCGCCAAGCAATTATTCTCCGCCATGGGGATCGCGCGCGATGACAAGGACAAGCGCCAGGACTGGGTACTGCGCGGCTTCCGTCAATTCGACGCGCC
>JAYSPJ010000602.1:0-2165 GCA_043722155.1 Bradyrhizobium sp. | reverse complement strand
CCCGGCCGGTCAAAAACGCCTTCGGCATCATCGAGGCAGCACCTCTGGTGCTGATCGATGTCGCGACCGATCAAGGCGTTACCGGACGCTCCTACATCTTTGCCTACGCCCGGCTGACGCTCAAGCCGCTGGTGCAGCTGATTGAGGAGATCGGCCGCGACCTCACCGGCAAGGCCATCGCGCCGTTCGATCTGATGGCCGCGATGGACGCCAAGTTCCGATTGCTGGGCTGGCAGGGCCTGGTCGGAATGGCGGTGTCCGGCCTCGACATGGCGTTCTGGGATGCGCTGGGCCAGGCGGCGGGCCAGCCCTTGGCCGTGCTGCTCGGCGGATCACCGCGGCCGATCCGGGCCTATGACAGTTACGGCGTCGTCGATCCCACCGCCGACGCCAAGGACCTCAAGCGTTCGCTCGATCAGGGGTTTCGCGGCATCAAGATCAAGGGCGGCGACGGCGATGCCGCCAATGACGAGCGGGTCGTGAAGGGGGTGCGGGAGCTGATCGGCCCGGATATCGCGCTCATGATCGACTTCAACCAATCGCTCGATCCCGCTGAAGCGACCCGACGTATCGAGCGTCTGGCGCCCTACGATCTGCACTGGATCGAAGAACCGGTGCCGCAGGAAAACCTGCTCGGCCACGCCAGGGTACGGGAAATGTCCCCGACCCCGATTCAGGCCGGTGAGAACTGGTGGTTTCCGCGCGGCTTCGCCGAAGCGATTGCCGTCGGCGCTTCCGATTTCATCATGCCCGATCTGATGAAATGCGGCGGCGTCACCGGCTGGCTCCGCATCGCCGGCCAGGCCGAGGCCGCGTCGATCCCGATGTCCAGTCACCTGTTTGCCGAAGCCAGCGCCCACATGCTGGCGGTGACGCCGACCGCGCATTGGCTCGAGGTGTTGGACCTTGCCCGCGCCGTTCTGGCCGAGCCGATCAGGATCGTCGACGGCGCTCTCACCGCGCGCGGACCTGGTCTTGGGTTGGCGTGGGACGAAGCGGCGGTTGCCAGATATCTGGTGTGAACGGCTTGCGGCAAAGCTTTAGGTCGCTGCCGCGCCGTCTCAGTAGTCGATCCCGAACTCGTCATAGAGCCGCCGGAACACCGCCGGCAGCACCTCTGGCAGGTCTTCGGCGATGAGGCCCGGGCCCGCCTCGCGGGCGCACTCGCCGTGCATCCAGGCGCCGATGCTGGCGGCCTCGAACGCCGGCACGCCCTGGGCCAGCATCGCCGCGATCATTCCCGCCAGCACATCGCCGGCACCGGCGGTGGCCAGCCAGGGCGGCGCGTTGGAAGCGATGGTGGCGCGTCCGTCCGGCGAGGCCACCACCGTATCCGGCCCCTTGAGCAGAACGACGGCGCCGCTGCGTTCGGCGGCGGCCCGCACCCGTTCCAGTTTCGAGCGATTGGGATGCTTGTTGCTGATGTCGCTGAACAAACGCGGAAACTCGCCTTCATGCGGCGTCAGCACGACTTGCCGATCGTGCGAAGCCTTGACGGCTTCAAACAGGCGATCGGGGGCTGCGGCAAAGCTGGTGAGCGCATCGGCATCGAGCACGAGGCCCCGTTGTGACGACAGCGCCGTGAGAACGAAATCGCGGGTGCGATCACCAACTCCGGCGCCCGGGCCGATCACGAGGGCGTTGAGGCGCTTGTCGGTCAGCAGTTCGGCAAACTCGACCACGGTGTCGACGGCGTGAACCATCACGGCGGTCAGTGCCGCGGCGTTGACGGCCAGGGCGTCCCGCGGCGTTGCCAGCGTCACCAGCCCGGCGCCGGCGCGCAGGCACCCCCGCGCCGACAGGCGCGCCGCACCGGTCGCAGCGATATCCCCTGATACGATGACCGCATGGCCGCGGGCGTATTTATGGCCGTCGATCCGCGGTACCGGAAACGACCTGCGCCAGGCTTGCGGTACGTTCTCGAAAGTCAGCGGCTGAATCTCGGCGAGCACGCCGGCGTCGATCCCGATATCGGCGACGCGTACCCGGCGGCCACAATGCATCCGGCCCGGCAGCAGCAGATGCGCCGGCTTGCGCCGGAAGAACGTCACCGTCTCGGTGGCGTTGACGGCGATGCCCATGACGGCTGCGGTGGTGCCGTTGATGCCGCTCGGCAGGTCGACGCTGAGAACGGGCGCGCCGTTGGCGTTGATCGCCTCGATCAT
>JAYSPJ010000601.1:0-7535 GCA_043722155.1 Bradyrhizobium sp. | reverse complement strand
GTAGGAATCGGAATAGCCGATATAGCCGACGGTTTTGACGTTATTCGCCTTCATGTGTTCGTACAGCACCTTGCCCATGATCGGGATCGGCTGCGGCATCGCCACCGACCACTTGGCGCGCTCCGGCGTGATCGGGAACGGCGCCAGACCGAAATGCGGAATGCCGGCTTCGTTGGCGACGGTGGAGACCGCGACCGTCGGCGGCGTGGTCGACGACCCCATGATGATGTCGGCCTTGGACTCCGTGACGAAGCGCCGGGCATTGGTGGTGGCGGCGGTCGGATCGCCGCCGTCGTCGAGCACGATCAGCTTGATCGGCACGCCGCCGATTTCCTTCGGCACGAATTCGAGCGCGTTGCGCTCGGGAATGCCGAGCGCGGCAGCCGGCCCGGTGGTCGTGACGGTGATCCCGATGACGATTTCATTGGCCTGCGCCATCGCGGGCAACGTCGGCAGCGCCAAGGAAGCCGCGATGGCCGCGGCCGACAGGTGAAACTTGTTCATTCATTCCTCCCTTTGAGTGTTGTTATCCAACCTAGATCAAACTCAGGCTGATTATTCAGACCCTTCTTTAGGTCATGGGCCTGCCCAAGTCAGCTCTTTCAAGTCAGCCCTCTCAAGTCAGCCCTGCCTGAACCTCGCAATGATTTCTTCCGGCATCGGCGCCGATTTCAGCCGGCCGGAATCGTCCGGGTGGCGGCCGACCAGCACCCGGGTCTCGAACGCCTCGATCGCCAGCGCCTCGCCCTTGAACACCTTGTGGGTCACCTCGAAACTCGAACGCTTGAAGCTCTCGATTCGGCTTTCGATCGTGATCCAGTCGCCATGGGTCGAGGCGATGTGGAATTTCGCCCTTGTATCGACCATGGGAATGCCGACCAGGCCGTATTTGCGGATGATATCCTGCTTCGAGAAGCCGGCGGCCTCGAACATGATCGAGGTCGAATCGTCGAACATCGCGAAGTAGCGCGGGTAATAGACGATGTTGGCGGGGTCGCAGTCGCCCCACTGGATCTGCACGTCGCGCCGGTGGACGAACATCGGTTACGGAGCCCCTATGACGCAGCAAAGCCGGTGAGCCCCCTCTCCCATCGGGAGAGGTGAAGGGGAGTTCGCTACGCGCTTTGGATTCATGTTCAGGACCGTCTACCGCGGCGCCATGCGGAGCGCGGCATCGAGCCGCACCACCTCGCCGTTGAGGTAGGGGTTGTCGATCATGTGCAGCGCCAGTGAGGCAAACTCGTCGGCATGGCCGAGCCGGCGCGGGAACGGGATCGCCGCTGCGAGGGAGTCCTGCGCTTCCTGCGGCAGATTGGCCAGCAGCGGCGTCAGGAACAGCCCGGGCGCGATGGTCAGCACGCGGATACCGAACTGCGCCAGTTCGCGCGCGATCGGCAGCGTCATCGCGACGATGCCGCCCTTCGAGGCCGAATAGGCCGACTGCCCGATCTGGCCGTCATAGGCCGCGACCGACGCGGTGGAAATCACGACGCCGCGCTCGCCAGTCGAAAGCGGCTCCAGTTTGGCCATTTCGGCGGTCACCAGCCGCAGCATGTTGAAGGAGCCGATCAGGTTGACCTTGATCACCTTGTCGAAATCGGCGAGCGGCATCGGGCCGTCGCGACCGATCACCCGTTTTGCCGCGCCGATGCCGGCGCAATTGATCAGGATGCGCGCCGGGCCGTGCGCCTTGGACGCGGTGACGACGGCGGCTTCCGCCGAGGTCGCATCCGAGACGTCGCAAACCACCGCGACGCCGCCGATCTCGGCGGCGACGGTTTCGGCGAGCTTGGCGTTGAGGTCGCATACCGCGACCCTGGCGCCCCCTGCAGCCAGCCTGCGCGCGGTCGCAGCCCCCAGTCCCGATGCACCTCCGGTGACGATGGCGGCCTGATCCTTCAACTGCATGGTTTTCTCCCTGGCGAAATTGTTCTTCGAACCCGGCTAAAGCGCTATCACGTGGGCCGGCGTCGTTGGCGAATAGAGCAGGTCGATCAAGCCGCTGCGATGATCCAGCACCGCGCGCTGGTTGATCGAGCCCTTGTCGGTGACTTCGCCGCGGTCGATCGACAGCGGCGTATCGAGCAGGACCGCGCGCGTGATCCGCGTCGACGACCCCGTCGCGGTCGTCAGAAACCCGGTCAGCCGGTCACGGAACGCCTCGCGGATCAACGGATCGGACGCGGTCGCGGCAAGATCGTCTGCCGGAAGCGTGGGATTGATCAGGCGGCAGCCGTCGAGGTCGAGGATGACCAGCGCCGATATCTCGTCGCGGTTGATGCCCGCGATCACCACGTCGCGCACCAGCGGCGCGCAGGCCGCGACAAAGCGCGCGCGCAGCGGGCCGACGCTGACCCAGGTGCCGCTGGCGAGCTTGAAGTCCTCGGCGATGCGGCCGTCGAAATCGAAACCCTTGTCGAAGTCATTGGGGTCGACCGGCTTCAGCGCATCGCCGAACTTGTAGAATCCTTCCTCGTCGAACGCCGCCGCCGTCAGTTCCGGCTGCCGCCAATAGCCCGGCGTGACGTTGGGTCCCCTGGCCCGAACCTCAAGCTTGCCGTTGTTCGGGATCAGTTTCGCGTCATTGCCGGAGACCGGAAGCCCGACATGGCCGGAACGGCTGGTGGCGGGCTTAACCGACATGAAGAACGGCGCGGTCTCGGTGGCGCCGAGGCCGGTCAGGACAGGCACCCGGTAGCCGGTTTCAGCTACCGCGAGTTCGTCCAGGCTGTTCCAGACGAAGGGCGACAGCGCCGCGCCGGAGAAGAACATCGCATGCAGGCGGTGAAAGAATTTTGCGCGCAACGCCTGATCGTCGCGCAAATACGGCAGCAGCGATTCATAGCCCTTCGGCACGTTGAAATAGACCGTCGGCGAAATCTCGCGGAGATTGCGCACGGTTTGCTCGATGCCGCCGGGCATCGGCTTGCCCTCGTCGAGATACATCGAACCGCCGTTGAACAACGTCAGTCCGACATTGTGATTGCCGCCAAACGTATGGTTCCACGGCAGCCAGTCGACGATGACGGGCGGCTCGTCCTTCAGGAACGCCAGCGTCTCGCGCAGCATCACCTGATTGGCGCAGATCATCCGCTGCGTATTGATCACAGCCTTCGGATTGCCGGTCGAGCCCGACGTCAGCAGGAACTTGGCAATGGTGTCCGGGCCGATGGCGTCGTGCGCGGCATCGAGGCCGGGATGCTCCGGCGTCGCCAGCAACTCGGCGAGCATCGTCACCTGGCGGCCGGGCACGGTGCCGCGCGACGCCGCGATCTCGGTTCCCTCGGGAACATTGGCCGACAGCGCATCGGCGAATTTTCCGGCGTCGTCGGCGAACACCAGGCCCGGCGTCAACAGCTTCATCAGATAAGCGAGCTTGCCGTAATCCTTCGACACCAGCGAATAGGCCGGCGACACCGGACAGAACGGGATGCCGGCATAGAGCGCGCCGAACGCGACCAAGGCGTGGTCGATCGAATTGCCGGAGAGGATGACGACCGGCTTCTCGGCGGAAAGGCCGCGCCCGAGCAGCGCCGAGGCGATATGCCGGGTCGCGACAAGCAATTGCGCGTAGGTGACCTGCCGCCAGCCGCCGCCAGCTTCACGCTCCGCCATGAATACGCGATGGGGCTCCGCTTTGGCCCAATGATGCAGACGGTCGGTCAATCGAATCGGATATTCGCCGAGCGGTATCTTCGGCCTGAGATAGATGGTGCCGTCATTGCGACGCTCGATCGACACCGCGGGATCGCCGAACGAGATCGGCCGCAGCGGCGCGTCGCGGCTTCCGGCCGGAGCGGACATGTTGGGCTTGGCGCTCATGTCAGGCGGGTTTCACCTTTGCGGTCTTGCGGTCGAGGAAATCACGAATCCGGCGCTTTGCCTCCTTGTCGCTCTGCGCCACCGTCGCCATCAGCGATTCCATCAGCAGGCCGGTCTGCGGATTGGCTTCCGCGATCATCGGCAGCGCCTGCAGCACCGCGAAATTGGTCAGCGGCGCATTGGCGGCGACGCGCTCGGCCAGTTCCATCGCCTTCGGCAGCGCGCCACCCGCTTCGGTCAGATACTGCGTAAAGCCATAGGCTGAACCCTCGGTCGCCGAATAGACCCGCCCGGTCAGCATCATGTCGGTCATCCTGGCGACGCCGATCAGCCGCGGCAGCCGCACCGATCCGCCGCCACCGACGAAAATGCCGCGCTGGCCCTCAGGCAGCGCGAAATAGGCCGAGGGCTCGGCAACCCGAATGTGCGCAGCACAAGCGAGTTCCAGCCCGCCGCCGATCACCGCGCCCTTGAGGGCTGCGATGACAGGCACGCGGCTATATTGAATGCGGTCGAACACCCGGTGCCACATCTGCGAATGCCGCAGGCCTTCGCTGGCATCCTGCTCGGTCAGTTCCGACAGATCCAGACCGGACGAGAAATGATCGCCGATGCCGTGGATCACCACCGCGCCGACGCCCTCCGGCAGGTCAGAGAAGCAGTCCTGAATCGCGAGAATGATGCCGTCGTTCAGCGCATTGCGCTTGGCCGGCCGGTTGAGGCCCACGGTCATGACCGCGCCCATCTTCTCGATCTCGAGCAGCGCGGACCGGTCGGCGGTCGCGGCAGGTGCGGCGTTTCCCATGGGCGTTTTTGCGTCCTGTCCAGAATAGTTATGTTTTATAACGAATTTGCAGGGAGTCAATAAGCGAGCATCTTACCCTCCCCTGGAGGGGTCGAGACGAGCGTAGCTCGCTCTTGGGTCGGCTCGCATCGAGCGCAGCGAAATGCGAGACGGGGCGGGGTGATCTCTCAACACGGGCACTGTCCGGGATGAGAGACCGCCACCCCACCCCGCCGCTCATTTCATTCGCGTCGACCCTCCCCCTTCAGGGCAGGGTAAGAAATGCACCGCCCTCACAGCACCTGATGCACGTCGATCACGACGCGGTCGGCGTGGCGCGCGGCCGAGCCGATGAACAGGTTTTCCATCAGCCAGCGGTATTTTTCGCTTCCGGTCTCGAACCTCGGCACGGTGCGGAAATAGATCAGCCTGGGATCGACCGACTCGCCGCGCTTCAGCTTCTGCAGCAGTTCGACCGGCCCGAAGCGGATGCCCCGGTTCTCGACATAGACCACCGCGCCGTCGTCGGTCTCGAAGGCGTATTTGGCCTCCAGCTCGATCAACTCGTTGGGCCGGATGATCTGGAAGTCGGCGCCGAACGCACAGACCTTGCCGTTGACGCCGTCGCCCCGCACCTCGCCGCCCAGGATCGGAATGATCCGGCGCACGCCGTGACCGGTCTCGCCGGCCGACGTCACGTCGCCGATACGGACCGTCAGCGTGAAGACATATTTGGTCGCAAGCTGCGGCGTCATGGAATTACCCCATCATGCGTTGCGGCAGCCACAGCGCCAGCACCGGAAACGCAATCAGGATCACCAGGCGGATCAGGTCGGTCACGACGAACGGGATCACGCCCCTGAAGATCGTGGTGAACGACACGTCCTTGACCACGCTTTTTATGACAAAGACGTTCATGCCGACCGGCGGATGGATCAGGCCGAGTTCCACCGTCATCACGATGATGACGCCGAACCAGATCGGATCGAAACCGAGATGCATGATCACCGGAAAGATGATCGGCACCGTCAGGATGATCATGGCCATGGCGTCCATCAGGCAGCCGAGCACCAGATACATCACCATGATGAGGGCGAGAATGCCGTAGCGGCCGAGGCCGAGGCCGGTGAGCAATTCGGTGACCTTTTGCGGGGTCTGCGTCACCGTCAGGAAATAGCCGAAGATCAGGGCGCCGATCAGCACGGTGAAGACCGCTGCCGCGGTGCGGGTCGCCTGCAGCAGCGAGTTCAGGATTTTTTCCTTGTCCAGCCGCCCGGTGAGCACGCCGATCAGGAACGCGCCGGTGGCGCCGACGCCGCCCGCCTCGGTCGGGGTGAAGCGCGGCAGGAACGGCAGCCCGTAGAGGCCGCCGATCACGAAGACGAACAGCAGCACCGGCGCCCAGATATTTTTCAGGCCGGCGAACCGCTCGCGCCAGGTGGTCTGCGGGCCGACCGGAAGGAAACCCGGCCGGAACCAGCCGATCAGCGTAATCGTCAGCATGTACATGGCCATGGCGAGCAGACCGGGAATGATGCCGGCCATGAACAGCTTGCCGATGTCCTGCTCGGTGATGATGCCGTAGACCGCCAGCACCGTCGACGGCGGCAGCATGGCGCCGAGCGTGCCGCCCGCCGCGATCACGCCGGTGGCGAAGGATTGCGGATAACCGAAGCGGCGCATCTCCGGATAGGCAACGGCGGAAAATGTCGCGGCCGTCGCCACCGAGGAGCCGCAGATCGCGGCAAAACCGCCGCAGGCCGCCACCGTGGCGATCCCCAGACCGCCGCGCAAATGGCCGACGAACCCGTTGGCGGCGCGGAACAGTTCGCGGCTCATCCCGGAGTTGCTGACGAAGGCTCCCATCAGCAGGAACATCGGAATCACGCCGAAGGTATAGTCGGTCACCGTCCGCATCGAGGTTTGGCCGACCATCTTGAGCGCCGGCGAAAAACCGACCAGATAACCGAAGCCAGTGACGCCGACGAGGCCCATCGCCATGCCCACCGGCACGCGCAGCAGCATCAGCGCGAACAGCGCGATAAATCCGAGGATGGCGACGGCGTCGGTGCTCATGCCGTCTACTCCGTGGCCGTGATCTTGGGATCGTGCATCTGGTCGGGATGAAAGATCAGGCGATAGGTGCGGATCGCGATCAGCAGCACCGCGGAGACGTCGCCGGCCCACGCCACCGCGAAAAACGGCCAGGTCGGCATGTGCATGTCAAAGGTAAGGACATTGTCATTATAGGTGCCGTAGACCTTGTCGAACAGCGTCCAGGTCTGCATCGCCACCACGAACAGCAGAACCAGCGTCGCAAAGACGTCGATCCAGCGCTGGTATCGCGGACCGACATTGGCCCAGACCAGATCGACGGTGATGTGTCCGCCGCGATAGCTGGTCGCCGCGATGCCCCAGAAGATCAGAATGCCGAGCATCATGCGCCCGATATCGAACGAGTCCGGGATCGAATAGTTGAAGATGTTGCGCAGCAGCACCGCGATGAAGATGTTGGCGGCGACGATGCCGACAAACCCCGCCGCGATCCATTCGATCGTGTCGATGAAACGATCCATCGAAGCGCGCTTCATGTCCGCTCCACGCTGACTTGGGGGTGCAAGGGAAACGGCGGCAGGAACATCCTGCCGCCGCGGGGAGAGGCGCCGTTTACTGCGCCAGGGCGTTGTTCTTGGTCAGCTCGGCGCGAAGCTCGGCCATCGCCGCGTCCGGGTCGGCGCCGGCTTTCTTGACATTTTCCGCCCAGCTCTTGACCAGCGGCTCGGCCGCCTTCTTCCAGAGCGCCGTCTGCTCCGGGGTCAGCTTGTAGACATCATGGTCGGCCAGCGCCTTGATCTTGTCGACGCCGGAGTTCTCGTACTTGCCCCAGGGTTCGCCGACGCGGCCGGCCGCCTGGGTGTTGCAGTTGTTA
>JAYSPJ010000600.1:0-1680 GCA_043722155.1 Bradyrhizobium sp. | reverse complement strand
CGCGGCGCGGTCGGCGCCGTATTTTTCGAACGCGACGATGCGTCCGTTTCTGCGGCCGACCGCCTGCTTGAAGGCGGCCTCCACCACATTGCCATAGGCGTTGTCGGGCAGCAGCGCGGCGAAGGATCGCTTCCCGGTGCCGGCGGCGTATTCGACGATCCGGTTGACGTCGGATTCCGGGAGGAAGCTGAGCAGGTAGACGCCGCGGCCGGCCACGCTCGAATCGGTCGAGAACGCGATCACCGAGACGCCGCGGGTGCGCGTCAGCTGCGCCGTCGACGGCACCGAGGCCGCAAACAGCGGACCCAGAATGATCTCCGCGCCTTCGTCGAGCGCCTGCTGGGTTCCCTGCTGGGCGCCCTGCGGGCTGCCGGCATCATCCTTGATCAGGAGCTGGATATTGGGGTTCTGGAACTCCGCCAGCGCCATCTCGGCGGCATTCTTCATCGACAATGCGGCGACGCCGGCATTGCCGGAGGCCGACAGCGGCAGCACCAGGCCGACCTTGACCCCTCCGGTGCCGACCGCCTGCGGCTGCTGCGGCGGCCCCGCCGGACCGGCATCGGGCCCCGAGCTGAACGGATTTGAAAGCGAGCCCATGCCGGCGCAGGCCCCGAGCAGGGGCGCGCCCAGAATCAGGCCGAGCGCCGTCCGCCGGGAGGCCCCCGACGGCGCCTTGGAAGGCCAGGAATTGGGTTCGAGCGGCCCCGCCATCGTATCTCTTCTCTTGACCGGCCGAGTGCGGCCGGCGCTTCAACCTCCCAACGATCAGGGAGGTGGATTCAGGCATATTGTCGACGAATAGTTAACCAAAACAAAAGGATTGTGGCCGCGCCGCCCCGACGCCGGTTGCAGCGCCCTGCTTCCTTATCGCCAGCCTTGTGGCGTCTGCGCCGTGTCCCCGGATACCGATCCGATTGAATTCAACCGGATCAGTATCTCATCTATTTGCTTGCGCATGGTCTTTTCGGAAAACCGGTTCCCACTTGTCCGCATCATGCTCTAGATTGGCATTATGCGCCCAAAATCCGCCTCCATAAATACGTCTGACAGCCTGACCGTTCCCGCGGCACGCACATTTTCGGTGGGCGGCCATATCCTGACCGCGCCGAAAGCGGTTCCCGGCCTGCATCTGGTGGCAACCCCGATCGGCAATCTCGGCGACATTACGCTCCGTGCGCTGGAAACGCTGGCCGGCGTCGACATCATCGCCTGCGAAGACACCCGCATGACGCGCCGGCTGACCGAGCGCTACCTGATCTCGGCATTGCTAAAACCCTATCACGAGCATAACGCCGCGCTGGCGCGGCCAAAGATCCTGGAGAAGCTGGCGCAGGGCGCCTCGATCGCGCTGGTCTCGGATGCCGGCACGCCCTTGATCTCCGATCCCGGCTTTAAACTCGTGCGCGAGGTCTGCGCCGCCGGTCATGCCGTGATCGCGCTGCCCGGCCCCTCCTCGGTATTGGCGGCGCTGTGCGTGGCGGCATTGCCCACCGACCGGTTCTTCTTCGAGGGATTTCTGCCGTCGAGGTCGACCGCGCGCCGCGCCCGGCTCGCCGAACTGTCGCGGATCGACGCCACGCTCGTCATGTTCGAATCCGGCAACCGCGTGCAGGACACGCTGGCCGATCTCGCCGGCATCATGGGCACGCGCGATGCCGCGATCTGCCGCGAAATGAC
>JAYSPJ010000599.1:0-1615 GCA_043722155.1 Bradyrhizobium sp. | reverse complement strand
GATCACCGCATCGGCGATGCGGCGGCTGCCGAGCAGAAAGCGCTCGATCTCGGCCGGGTAAATGTTTTCACCGCCCGACTTGATCAGGTACTTGCGCCGGTCAACGAAGTCGAGCGTGCCGTCCGGGTTGCGCACCATCATGTCGCCCATGTGGAACCAGCCGCCGCGAAAGTCCTCGGCGTTCACCTCCGGTGCGTTCCAGTAGCCCGAGAACAGCGACGGCCCGCGAAACAGCACCTCGCCGGGCGCGCCGTCCGCCACGTCGCGGTCCTCCTCATCGACCAGCCGGATGCGGCAATAGGAACTCTGCAGCTTGGACAGCCGTTCGGGCGTCGTGCCAACCGGAATCAGGTGGCCGCTGGCGGGCGGGCCGCCGGTTTCGGTCGAGCCGAAGGTGTTGCGGAACCTGGCGTTAAGCAGCGCCGTCACTTCGGCGATCTGATGCCGCGGCACCAGATCGGCCATCGCGCCGCAGGTCATCAGGCTCTTGGGCTTGAGGCCGGTGCGCTGCAGTTCCTCGATCACCCGGCCGATCGAGGCCGGCATCAGCGTCACGTTGCCGAGCGTCTCGCGCGCCATGATCTCAAGCAACTGGGCCGGCTGAAAGCCGTCGACCACAAAGGTGGTATCGCCGTTCATCAGCTCGCCCAGCGTCGGGTCGGTGCCGCCGATGTGATACAGCGGCGACCAGGTGATGGTGCCCCGGCCGGGAAACAGCTGGCCGTCGGCCATCGCGATCATCGCCCGCGCGATTTCGGCGCGGTGGCTGATCGCCGCCCCCTTCGGGTAACCGGTGGTGCCGCTGGTGTACAGGATCAGCAGATCGTCCTCGGGCTGCGAGCGGCTGGCGAAGCGGGAGCCGTCCGCGTTGGCCAGCAGGCGCTCGTATTCGTCGCCGAACGCGACGACGTGGCGCGCACCATGCGCGACCGATCCCAGGCGATTCGCGTAGCGCGGTGAGGCCAGTACCAGGCACGGCTCGACCAGGCCCAGGCAGTGGCTCAATTCAGCATCCGACTGGCGCCAGTTCTGGCAGGCCACGATCGCGCCGAGCGTCGCGGCGGCGAGGATGGTCTCGACAAACTCGACGCGGTTTTCGGACAGCACCGCGATGCGGTCGCGCCGGCCGACGCCGAGACCAACCAGCGCGTGGCACAAGCGCTCGATGCGCGATTGCAGCGCGCCATAGCTGATGCGGCGCTGGTCCTGAACCAGTGCGATGCGCGCCGGATAGGCCAGCGCTCGCTCGCGTACCGCCGTGTCGACCGTCAGTTCGGCGGCGGCCAGCGCGAGGGGAGACTTTGCGGCTTGGGCTTGCGGGGATGAAGTCATGGGTTCATGGGTATAGGTGCTTGACAGGCGCGGCCTGCCCTCAGTTCAGCCTGGTATTGATGAAATGATGATGTGGATTTCGGTAAAGGTATGATGCGCAAGATGGTGACCGGCGTGATGCCGTGATGCCCGTGAGGCAATGGATGAGCATAATCCATCGAACAACTTTGAGTTGGCACAGAGGTTTTTGCTGCGAGGCCGTCTCGTATCGGGGCCCGTTGCGACCCTTGCCCTGACCTTTCCCCGTCCCCTGCCCCGCCCCTGTCCCGCCCTTTGCCCCGGT
>JAYSPJ010000598.1:0-5455 GCA_043722155.1 Bradyrhizobium sp. | reverse complement strand
TGGATCGTGACCATAGCCGAGCGCGACGCCACCGGTCGCGTTGCGGAACGGTTCGGGGAAGCCGATCGCATATTCTTCCGGAGCCGGCGTCCAGTAGCCAGGCGTGGCCGGGTTATCCGGCACTTCGCGCCGGAAGCGCTTGACGTCGGTCTGCTGGGTCCGTTCGGCGAACACCGAATAATTGTAGCTGCCGCGCGGCGCGCCGCGCAGCGCGACCAGAAGCCGGCCCTCGCCGTCGAAGGCGAGGTCGGTGACGAGCGCGGCGGGCGGCACGCCGGGCACGTTGAACTCCCATCGCGCGTCGTTGGCGAACTCGCCCTCGAGACGGATACCGATCGACCAGATTTCAGATCCTTCGGCGACTGCGTAGTACAAGCGGCCGGCGAACACCGCCATGCCGTAGACCATGCGCGGGCGCTGTGTGAATCCCCAGGTCGCGGTGTTCTCGCTGTTGAACGCGGGGCTCTGGATCATCATCCGCTTGCCGTCGTCCGGCACCGACGCGAGACCGCGCGCGGGCCGCCCGGCCAGGCCGTGATCAAAGCTGTCGATCAGCGTTCCGTCGACGTCAATCCGGTGGATGAGGCCGCTGTCGAGATCCGATGCGAAGAACTGGCGCGTGGCCGGATCGTAGACGACGTCGCCGAGCCCCGGGCCGGAATTGTCGAGATTGGCGAACAGCGACGCGGTGCCGGTCTGGCCGTCGATTCGATAGATGCTTCCCGGCCCGCCGCCCAGCGCGGTGCCAAACTGGCCGACCATCCACTGCGCAGCAGGGTCGCCGGTGCGAATCCGCTGCGGCTGTCCGTCCGGCCCTGTTCTCACGATCTGGATGCCGAAGGCGGAGGTAGCGCCGAGATAGATGTCGGGCACGGCTTGCGGCACGCCGGGCGCGACGTTCAATGGCGGCGCCAACGTGATCGCGAACACCTGCCCGATCTCGGCGGCCTTGACCTGCATGACCGGCGGCGCGGGAATCAGCTGACCCTGCGGCGGTCCGCCCGGCTGCAGTCTCAGCACCTGCATCGCATTGCCGTCGGTATCGATAAAGAACCGCGCGAGCGGATCGGGCCCAGCCGCTGGCATATCCAGCACCTTGAAGCCGGAAAAGCCGGTGACGACGGCATCTCCCGGCATCATCGAACCGCCCTGGGCTACCGCCGGAGCGGACGATAAAGACAAAGACGTCGCAAACAGAGTAACGCCGATCAGGCCGGAGACGGCCCGGCCAATGTCGCGCATGGCGTCGCGGCTGCGGGATTCGACATGGCGAGCATGCCAGCGAGACGGGGCGCCGCGAATAATCGGCGTCAAAACATGCCAGCTTAATGGAAGGACCCTCTGCGCCGCCAGCTTCGTCCGGGAGCTGAACGTTCTGATGTGTGATAGCATGGGATGCCTCCACAGCGTGCGACATGACATTCAACCTCTATTCTCTCTCCCCGATCTCCCGTTGCGCGTTGATCTAGCGCAACCGATCGCTCGTTCTTTGAGAAAGAGAGTGGAGGTAGTGCCGATGCTGTGCCGCAGCACGCTCGCACACCATTTGTTGCCACTTTTCAGTCGGCTCTGCGGGCACATTTTAGTTCAAATGACGTCGTTCCCGCTCATGTGACGGATACCGGACATCAACTCGGAGAGCCGCGCTGCGTCTGCGTGCGCAGGAACGACGTTGATCAGCTCTTGCCCTTGACCCGGAAAATCACCGGCAGCGTAAAACTCAAGCCCTCATCGGCGACCAGCGGCGGCGGCTGCGGCACCGGGTCGGAGCGCTTCAGCATCGCGAGCGCGGCTTCGTCGAAGGCGGTGTCGCCAGATCCCTTGACGATGCTGGCCGAGAGCACGTGGCCCAGGCGGTCGAGCACGAAGCTGACCATGATCTCGGCGCTCCTCTGCGAGCGCTCCGCCGGATAGCGCTTGTGCTTGTCGAGATGGGCGACCAGCTGCTTCTGCCAGGTCGCGCGCATCCGCCGCGCGATTTCTCCGCTGCCGATCGCGGGCGCGATCGAACGCGGTCCTTCCGGGATCGCTTCGGAACTCGGCGTCGCCGTGGCTTCGGAGGCCACCGACTCGGTGGATGCCGACGTCTGCACCGCTGCGATTTTCGGATCGTCCTCCTTGGGCTTGTTCGACTCGTTCGGCGTCACCACCCGATCGGCCTCGTCGGCCTCGGTCGGGATGTCCTTCGGCAGTTCGGTCTCCTTGACCTCGGCCTTCTGCTCGGCCAGCGCCGGCGACGCAACCGACGCATCGGTGTCCGGTCCCGGCGGCAGGTCGGTGGCTTCCCGGCGCAGCGAAGCGAATTCGATACCGACCTCGATCGCATTGGCGCCGAGGGCGTCCTCGTTTTCGGCTTCCCGCAAGTGCGCGATCGCCAGCGCGCCGCAGCCGAGGTGCAATGCGAGCGCGCCCGCTGCGGCCAGGGCCCACAGCCGCCGCGACGGTTTTGGTTCGATTTCGAGGTCGGACATCTCGATGTCGTCCCCGCCTCAGGGTTTCGGGTTGTCGGTAGCCGCGGCGTTGCCGGGAACGCCTTCCAGCGCCACCAGTTTGATCCTGGAATAGCCGCCGGCGCGCAGTAGTTCCAGTACGTCCATCAACTCGCCGTAAGGCACCGCGCGGTCGGCGCGCAGAAAGATAAAGCGATCCTTGCTCGCATCCGCCATCGCATCGAGCGAGCGCACCAGATCGACGCGCTTGATCAGGGTTTCCCCGATCGCCACCGCCAGGTCGGGCTTGATGCTGACATAGGTCGGCTTGTCCGGCTTCTTCTGTGGCGTCGCGGTCGAGGTCGGCAGATCGATCGGCAGATCGACGGTCGACAGCGGCGCCGCCACCATGAAGATGATCAGGAGAACCAGGATGACGTCGATGAACGGCGTGACGTTGATTTCGTGCGATTCCGCGAAATCATTGTCATCGTCGAGTTCGATGTCGGTGAGCGAAACAGCCATCGCCTACTCCGCCGCGCGAGAATGCGTGCCGCCAACATGGGTGCGGTCGAGATCGCGCGACAGCAGCCGCGCCGAGGCACCCGAGGCACGGCCGACCAGTTCGAGGTAGCCCTTGGTGACGCGCGCGAAGTGATTGTAGATGATCACGGCCGGGATCGCCGCGACCAGACCGAGCGCGGTCGCAAGCAGCGCTTCGGCGATGCCGGGTGCGACCACGGCAAGGTTGGTGGTCTGCGATTTAGAGATGCCGATAAAGCTGTTCATGATGCCCCATACGGTGCCGAACAGCCCGACGAACGGCGAGGTGGCGCCGATGGTGGCCAGCAGTCCCATGCCGAGCCGGATCCGGCGCGCTTCGGCGCGCACGATCTCGGCGAAGCTGGAGGCCGCGCGTTCCTTGATGCCGGCGTCGCTGGAAATTCCTGCCGACAGACGCGCCTCGCGCATGGAGGCTGCCAGCAGCGACGACAACACGCCGTCCATGGCGGCGAGTGCGAACTGCGCTTCGGCCAGCGACCTCGCTTCGCCGATCTTGCCGAGCGCGGCCCGCAGCCGACGTCGGGCCAGCGACAGCTCGATCATCTTGGCGATGAAAATGGTCCAGGTCATGAGCGAGGCGAAGGCAAGCCCGATCATCACCGCCTTGACCAGCACATCCGCCGACTGGAACATCGACCATGGCGACATATCGCGCGGCACCACGGCCGCCGAATTCAGCGGTTTGCTCTCGGCGGGAGTTGCGGGAGCGTTGGCCGCCGCAGGCACAGAGGGACCCGTCGCCGATGGCGCGGGCGCCTGCATCGGCGGGATCGCCTGCGCCGGAGCAACCGGCGCCTGTGGTTGCGACTGCGCGGGGACCTGCGAAGCCGAAGGCGCCGCGTTCTGTTGCGCCCGACACAGCGACGGCAGCGACGCCATCGTCAGCGCCGACATCACGACACATGCGGCTCGAAAAAGGGACATGCTCATACTTCGGCCCAGCAGCGGATAAGGTTATGATAAACACCGGTCAATTTGACCGTTTCAGGGTCGTCTCGCCCAAGCCGCTCGCATAGGTTCTGAATCGCCGTGTCGAGATCGAAAATCAGGCTGCGGGCGTGAGCATCTCGTACCATGCTCTGCAGCCAGAAAAAAGACGCAACCCGCCTGCCCCGCGTCACCGGCGTGACCATATGCAGGCTGGATGCGGGGTACAGAACGAGGTCGCCGGCCGGCAGCTTGACCTCGTGGGAACCGTAGAGGTCCTCGACCACCAGTTCGCCGCCGTCATATTCGTCCGGTTCGGAGAGAAACAGCGTCACCGACAGGTCGGTCCGGATCCGCAGGCCGGTCAGGCGGTCGCCGCGCACAGCGTTGTCGACATGGATGCCGAAATGATGCCCGTCCGCGGCCGCGTAGCGGTTGAACAGCGGCGGAAAGATCTGCAGCGGGATCGCCGCCGAGAGGAAGCGCGGGTTGGCCGTCAGCGCCGAAAGCACGCGGTTGCCGAGCTTTCGCGAGATCTCGCTGTCCGGCGGCAATTGCTCGTTGCTTTTCACCAGCGCCGATTGCGCGCCCGCGGTGGAACAGCCGTCCTCCCACGCGCAGCCGTCCATGATGCGGCGGAAATCCGCCACATCGTCCTTGCTCAGCACCCCCGGAACACAGATCAGCATCTCGACTTCACAGCGTACCGGTGAGGGTCATCCATACCAACCGGCCGGGTGAGATGAATACGAAGGGCGTGTTGCTGCGATAGAACGCGTCGTAACAGACCGTATCGAAGATGTTGTTGACGGAAAGCTTGGCCTTCATGCGGCTGTCGATCCTGTATTCGGTGAAGGCATCGAAGCGCCAGTGCGACGGCAGCACGTTGCCGTTGATGGCACCGAAGGTTCCGCCATAGATTTTCGATGCATAGGTCGCCTGGCCACCGATTTCCCAAGGGTCGGTGATCTTGTACTTGGTAAGGACGTTGAACGACTGATGCGCGATGTTGGCAAGCTGCGCCCCGATCTGGGCCGCCTCGATCGATTGCAGGACACGCGACTCCATCAGGACCAGACCGCCGAAGATGCTCCATTTGTCGGTAATCTTGCCGGCTACCTCGATGTCGATGCCGCGGACGCGATACGATGCCCCAGCGATGATGTTGCTGCCGCTGGTCTCGCGGGCGTTGGTCTTGACCGTCTCGAACAACGCGCCGGTCACCAGCAGATGACGGTCGAACAGTTCCCACTTGGTCCCGACCTCGCTCGCCTTGTTTTGCTCCGGCGACAACGCCTGAAACGGCAGCGAGTTGAAGACCGATCCGCCGTAGGCGGCGCTGCCCGCATCAAGCTCCGCACCGGCGGGATTGGACGATGTCGCATAAGCCGCATAGAGGCTCGCATAGGGCAACGGCTTCACGACGCCGCCGACGTTGTAGTTGAACATGCCGGAATGATTGGCCGTGGTGCCGCCGCTCGCGTTGTAGCCGCTGATGTTGTAATCGTCGAACCGCGCGCCGCCGTTCAGGATCA
>JAYSPJ010000597.1:0-2370 GCA_043722155.1 Bradyrhizobium sp. | reverse complement strand
CGGATCGTGACCGGAGTCTCCCACTGTCTCCCGTTGAGCAGGACGATGGCCGGCTCGCCCTTCGTGCTCCTGTATTCGCGAAAGGCCATGTAACGAACCTTGGCGTCCCGTTCCGGCAACGGCGTGACGGCGCGCAACCTGTCGGGAATGCGCGCCGTGTCCGGCCGAGCGAGTCGCTTGGTGACGCGGAATTCCATGACATTCGCCGTCGTGCCGCGGTCCGGGGGAGTGCCGTTCGGATAGGGAGTCGGCGCATCGTTCAGCAGGCGGATCGCTCCCAGCGCGCCGCGGAAGTCCACGATGACGTCCGCCCGCTCGGCGGGCGCCAGCAGGATGCGGCGCACTTCCACGGGGGCAGGCAACAGCCCTTGATCGGTTCCGATCTGCATGAAGGTTCGGCCGTCGGCGAGGCGCAAGTTGTAGAAGCGCGCATTCGAGCCATTCAGGATACGCAGCCGGTATTTTCGCGGCTCGACCTCAAAATGCGGCCACACCTTGCCGTTTACGAGAATCGTGTCGCCGAAGAACTCCGGAACCCAGGGGCCGGGACGGTCCGCCGACCCTGCCGATTCCGAAACCGGGTAAGTCAGCGCGCCATCGGCGGCGAAGCTGCGGTCCTGAATGGTGAGCAGAACTTCGTGGTCGCCGCCCGGCAGGCCAAGGGCGTCCTCATGGTCGTCGCGAATGATGTAGGCGCCGGCAAGCCCGGCATAGACGTTGAGTCGCGTCTGGCCAATCGCGTGATCATGATACCAGAGCAGGCAGGCATCCTGCCGGTTCGGATATTCGTAGAGTTCCCGGGTCCATTCGGTTCCGCGCTGACCGAAGCCGTTGCTGAACCATGCGTCGGGCCGGCCGTCGCTGTCGGGCGCCACCACGGCGCCGTGGAGATGTACGACGGTCTTGGTCGGCGGCTCCCCGTGATGCGTGCCATGTAGATGCGCGTCGAAAGCTTGCGGAATGAGAAAGTTGCCGTCCGGAATCTCATTCACCCAGTGAACGAAGATCCTTTGTCCGGCGCGGACCTCGAGGGTCGGTCCGGGAAATTGACCCGCATACGCCCAGAGCGGCGTTGGTGGCAGGTCGCGATGCAGGCGCTGACGGATGGCGCGCATCGCGATTTCGTAAAGCGGACTGCCCTGGTGGGTGCCGCCTGGTTTCAGCGCCTGGCCGAGCCGAGGCAGGGGATCGACGAATTTCTGTAACCGGGGACTGCGAGTATCGTTTGCGGCCGCACCATGGCCTCGCGCGCCCGTCAGGGAGAGCGACAGGTCAGCAACGACTCCGCCGCCGACCAGAAGCAGGCGCCGTCTGGATAACATTGCTACCCCACATGTTCGCTATCTGATGATCCATTCCCGTCGCCGCCTTGGCAAGAGCATTGGCCGGCGCGACAGCAAATGCGGTCAGCAATTCGTCATTTTCCGAACCACATGCGTGGCAACAGCCCATCGCGGCGACCAAAGTGATGATAGAGAGCGGCTCCGGCGTGAAGAACGACCAAGGCGATGAGGAGCCACGCCCCGATACCGTGTGGTGCGCGAACCTTGGATCGACGAGAACAGCGATTTGATTTTCGCGAGGTCCCTACAGACTAATCGCGGAAGCCGAGCGCCCGGAGCTTGCCGGGTGATCGCTCAATCTCGCCACGGGCAGCCATGCTGGCCAGGGTTCGGTACAGCGCTTCATGGGTGAGGCCAAGGTCCGCCGCAAGATCCTTCAGCGTTCCCGGCAGCGATACGGCCTGTCCGGGGCCTGCATTGAGCACCATATAGTCGCGGATCCGGTCCCGTGCCGAGCGGATGTTGAGCAATTGCAGCCGCGTGCGCAGGTTCATCACCTGCCGGGCGAGCGTGGCCATGAAGGCTTGCGCCACTTTCGGATCCCGCTGGAATTCGGCCAGGATCGCGGGCTTGGGATAGAGGCGGACGACGGCGCGGGTCGATGCGATCGCGTCGCAATGGTAGCGCGCCGAGAACAGCGAAGCTTCAGCAAGGGTATTGCCGGGGGTGGCGACAAAAAGAACGGCCTCACGCCCGGCCGAGTCGACGCGAACGAGGCGAATATTGCCACTCGCGAGTTCGTACAGGCCCGTGCTCCGACTGCCCATACGGAACAGGGTCTGGCCGGTCCGCAGCGACCGCTCGATGCTCTTGGCGCGGATGGAGGATGGTATCCAGCTCTCGTCAGCCATTGATGGATCCCATGCGGTCGCCGCCATTGTGGTCGTGGCTGCTGTTCTCGGTGACGCCGTTTACCGACGCCCTGGCATATGATCCAAATCATACCAGCCGATCGCGGATCGCGCTACGGTTTCAAATTATTGGAGACGGGATATATGCGAATTCTAGTGGCAATCGCTGCCGCGGT
>JAYSPJ010000596.1:0-2834 GCA_043722155.1 Bradyrhizobium sp. | reverse complement strand
ACCGTCGCCGAGCATTTCCGCGATCAGGGCCAGGACGTGCTGTTCTTCATCGACAACATCTTCCGGTTCACGCAAGCAGGTTCCGAAGTGTCGGCGCTGCTCGGCCGTATCCCTTCGGCGGTGGGCTATCAGCCGACGCTGGCCACCGACATGGGCGCGTTGCAGGAACGCATCACCACCACGCACAAGGGTTCGATTACCTCGGTGCAGGCGATCTACGTGCCGGCCGACGACTTGACCGACCCCGCGCCCGCCACCTCGTTCGCGCATCTGGACGCCACCACGGTGCTGAACCGCGCGATCTCGGAAAAGGGCATCTATCCCGCGGTGGATCCGCTCGACTCGACCTCGCGCATGCTGTCGCCGCTGATCGTCGGCGAGGAGCACTACCAGACCGCGCGCATGGTTCAGCAGGTGCTGCAGCGCTACAAGTCGCTGCAGGACATCATCGCCATTCTCGGCATGGATGAACTGTCGGAAGAGGACAAGATCGCGGTCGCCCGCGCCCGCAAGATCGAGCGCTTCCTGTCGCAGCCGTTCCACGTCGCCGAAATCTTCACGGGATCGCCGGGCAAGTTCGTCGACCTCGCCGACACCATCAAGGGTTTCCGCGCCATCTGCGAAGGCAAGTACGATCACCTTCCGGAAGCCGCCTTCTACATGGTCGGCGCGATCGAAGAAGCCGTCGAAAAGGGCAAGAAGCTCGCGGCCGAAGCAGCGTAAGACTGAGGATCGTCATTGCCGGGCCTGACCCGGCAATCCATCTCGAAAGAAACGTTCTTGTTTGATGGACCCGCGGGTCAAGCCCTCGGGTGACAATGGAAAAAGCGGAAAGACCATGGCCACCTTCCACTTCGATCTCGTCTCGCCCGAAAAACTCGCCTTCTCCGGCGAAGTCGAACAGGTCGACGTGCCCGGCATCGAGGGCGATTTCGGCGTGCTCGCCGGCCATGCGCCTGTGGTGGCCGCGATCCGTCCGGGGATCCTGACGGTGACGTCGGGCGGCACGCAGCAGAAGATCATCGTGCTCGGCGGCCTTGCGGAAGTCTCAGACAAGGGCCTCACGGTGCTTGCGGATGTCGCGACTTCGCTTGAGGATCTCGATCGGGCCCAGTTCGCCGATACAATTGCCGAGATGGAAGCCAAGCTCGCCGAGAAAGAAGGCGGCGAGCTCGACCGCGAGATTGAACGGCTCGATCATTTCAAGAGCATCCAGCATCAGCTCAGCACCACTGCGATGCACTAGGGTCTGATTCAGCTCGGAATCGGACCCGTCGTTTATCCTTCCATTGAGCGCCGTTTTTTCCGAAAACCGCTGCCGGCTTTTCGGGATCAGCCTTGGGTGCCCTTCGCGCCCCGTTCGCAAACTGCGAATACATGCAACTCCAGCGCGCCGTAGTAGCGCATGCTGGTTGCCGCGTCATCGCGACCGATGCGATTCGCGGCCGGGCCGAATCGGGCGCCTACCGCTGCGCGAATTCCGCAAACTCCCGCGTCACCGTCCGGTACACCTTGCGACGGAACGGCACCACGAGATCGGCGACGCGGTCGAGCCGTTCCCATCGCCACTGGTCGAATTCCGCCGGCTGGTCGTTGCGCGGGGTCAGCGGATCGATGTCGTGGTCGTCGCCCGCAAAGCGCAGGGCGAACCATTTCTGGCGCTGGCCGCGGAATTTCGCCAGCCGGTGCGACGGCGGTCCGTCGTAGGGCGGAAACTCGTAGGTCAGCCAGTCGGTTTCGCTGAGATAGTTGGCGCGCTTGACGCCGGTCTCTTCCCACAACTCGCGCATCACCGCGTCGCGCGGATTCTCGTCGGCATCGATGCCGCCCTGCGGCATCTGCCACTCCAGGCCCGGGAGAATGATTTCCGGGCCGTCGTCCCGAAAACGCCGTCCGATCAGAACCTGGCCGGAAGCATTGAACAGCGCGATGCCCACATTGGGGCGGTAGGGCTTGTTATCGGGCATAGGCCAAGGCGTTTTCAAGCGAAGCGGATGCCGGTTCGCGCCAAGCAAACGCGTCAAATCGAAAAACCATCAGCTGCCGGCCAGTTCCGAAAATTCCTTGACCACGCGCTCATAGACCGGGCGCTTGAACGGAACGATCAGGTTGGGCAGATTCTTCATCGGCTCCCAGCGCCAGTTGACGAACTCCGCCTTGTGGCCGCCGCCGGGGCTCGCGACATTGATCTCATCGTCCTCACCGGTGAACCGGATCGCGAACCATTTCTGCCGCTGGCCGCGATAACGTCCCTTCCAGGTACGGCCGGCCACGGTGCGCGGAATGTCGTAGACCAGCCAGTCGGCGACCTCGCCGAGCTTCTCGACCGAGCGGACGCTGGTTTCCTCGTAGAGTTCGCGCTTCGCCGCCGCCCAGGTGTCCTCGCCGGGATCGACGCCGCCCTGCGGCATCTGCCAGACGTGAGTCTCGTCGACATGTTCGATGCCGCCGGCGCGGCGACCGATAAAGACGAGCCCCGCTGGGTTGATCAGCATCATGCCGACGCATGTTCGATAGGGCAGATCCTCGTAGCGCGCCATTACGTTCAAGCCCTTTGCCGTTAAACCTCTTGCAGTCACGGGTGCAGATCTGGCGGCAAGACCCCGGCAGGTCTGTCGTCGCGCCAGCCGGTTATCAGCCCGATTTTGATTTCAGCATCGCGGTTGTCAATGGCACAAGCATGATGCCACGGCTCTCGAGCGCCTTGACCCAGATGCCGATCCGCTCGATCGAAACCGGCAGCGCCGAGGCGACGCCGACGGCAATTCCACGCTCCTTCGCCAGAGTTTCGAGCCTGGCGAGCGCCCGGTCGATCTCCACCGCAGTGGGCACCG
>JAYSPJ010000595.1:0-6110 GCA_043722155.1 Bradyrhizobium sp. | reverse complement strand
ACCCCGCCCGCGCCGCGCGCCGCAGCGATTGCGGCGGCTGGCCGAAGGCGCGGATGAAGGCGCGGCGCATCCGCTCCGGATCGCGAAAGCCGGTGGTTTCAGCGACGCGTTCGATCGCCTCAGAGGAGGACTGCACGCGCTGCCGCGCCACCTCGATTCGCAAGCGCTCCACCGCCTTCGACGGCGTGGTGCCGGTCTCGGCAATGAAGGCGCGGGCAAAATGCCGCGAACTCATGCCGGCCTGCTCGGCCATGTCCTCCACCGTCAGCGGCGCATCGAGATGCTCGCGCGCCCAGGCCAATAGCGGAGCGAAGCGGCCCGCCGGCGCCTTCAATTCCAGCAGCGAGGAGAATTGCGACTGGCCGCCGCTGCGGCGATGGTAGAGCACGAGCTGGCGCGCGGCCTGCTGCGCGATCTCGTCGCCATAGTCCTCCGCCGCCAGCGCCAGCGCCAGATCGATGCCGGCGCTGATCCCCGCCGAACTCCAGATATTGCCGTCGCGCACGAAGATCCGGTCCGGCTCCAGTTTCACCTTGGGATAGGTTTTGAGAAAATGCCGGGTGCGCTGCCAGTGCGTGGTGGCGCGGCGGCCGTCGAGTAAGCCTGCTTCCGCCAGGATGTAGGCGCCGGAGCAGACGCTGGCGACGCGAATGCCGCGTTTTGCGGCTGATCGCACGAAGCCCAGCGTCTTGTCGCAGGTCGCCGCCTCCCGCACGCCCTCGCCTCCGGCGACGATCAGGGTCGTGATCGCGCTGGATGGATGGAGGCCGCGCGCCAGCATCTCGACGCCGGAAGAACTGCGAACCGGACCCGGCTTCACCGCCAGAGCCTTGATCGACGGCGGCTGGCCGGCGAAGCGAGCCGCGATTTCGAACGCCGAAATCGGCCCGGCGGCATCCAGCAACTGGAAATCGGGAAATATCAGCACGCCGATCATGATTTTGGCCTATGTCCTGAAATGAGGGAAATATGCCATTTCGGACGCAAGGCCATCATGGCAGACTGCGCCGGTCAAGCAAGACTTCACCAGCAGAATCCCGAAAGGCTCCCATCATGTCCGCGCCGCTTCAGATCGGTATCGTGCTGTTTCCCAGAGTGACCCAGCTCGATTTCACCGGGCCGCTGCAGGTTTTTTCGAGCTTGCCGGGAGCAAAAGTGCATCTGATCTGGAAGCGGATCGAGCCTGTCCCCAGCGACTCGGTGCTGACGATCACGCCGACCGTCAGCTTCGCGGATTGCCCGCAGCTCGACGTGATCTGCGTGCCCGGCGGGCTCGGCACCGACGACATGGTCAATGACGAGGAGATGCTGGCCTTCCTGCGCAAGCAGGCCGAAGCGGCAAAATACATCACCTCGGTGTGCACCGGATCGCTGGTGCTGGGCGCGGCCGGGCTGCTGCAAGGCTACCGCGCGGCGACGCACTGGACGGCGATGGACTTTCTGCCGGCGTTCGGCGCAATCCCGACCAAGACCCGGGTCTGCGTCGACCGCAACCGCGTCACCGGCGGCGGCGTCACCGCGGGCATCGATTTCGCGCTGACGCTGGTGTCGCTGCTGGTCGACCGGCGCACCGCGGAGGCGATCCAGCTGCGGCTCGAATACAATCCGGCGCCGCCTTTCAACTCAGGCTCGCCCGACACCGCGCCGCCGGAAGTGCTCGCTTTCATGAAGGAGAAGATCGCGGCCTCGCAGGCCCGCCGCGGCGAGATGATCGCTCGCGCCGCGGCAAGCCTCGGGTAGCCCTCAATCCGCCGATCAAAATTTATTTGAAGAAAGAAAAAGGCCGCCCGGTTTCCCGGACGGCCTTTCCTGTCTTACGGCAGCTCCACATTGACGGGCGATTTCAGGATCTCAGCGCCGGGGGCCTATCTCCCAGCCACATCCTGATCGGCAGCCGCTGCATATCGGGGCAGTCGCGAACTGTTGCCCGAACCGACGCGATGGTCTCCCATCTCCGTAAGATGATTGATTGAGCCATGAGTGCATTTTGGACTCAAGAACGCGGCGAAGAATATCCCCGCTGTTCCCGCTGTTCACAGGCGGCGCCCACTTCGCGCGCCCCGGAATGACAATGAGTGAAGGCTCAGTTGCCGGGCGTCCAGGGCTGGTAATCGCCGGTGGCCTTGGGACGGCGGCCGCTGGCCAGCGTCGAGCCGGAGGGACGGTAGGCCGCCGGCGTGCCCGTCATGTTGGGGACGTGCGGCTTTTCCCATTCGCGCGGGGTGTAGGTCTCTTCGGTCGGCGCAACGTCGACGGTGTGATGCAGCCAGCCGTGCCAGGACGGCGGCACCCGGGTGGCCTCGGCATAGCCGTTATAGACCACCCAGCGCCGCTCGAAGCTGAGCGTGGGATCGATCTTGCGCCCCTTGGTACGGTAGTAGAGGTTGCCCTGCTCGTCCTTGCCGACCAGCTCGCCGAACCGCCAGGTCCACAATTGCGTGCCGAAGGTCTGGCCGTTCCACCATGTGAATAGCTTGAGCAGAATCAGTTTCATGGGCGAAGCCGGTTCGAGAGCACTGCGGCTCTGATGCCATCGGCTAGCCGGATTGTCCAGTTGAAGTCGGCGGAGTTGGGCCGGTCCGCCCGAGGACCGCAGCGACAACAACTTTGTGTGACCTGCCGTCGCGGAATCGGCGCAATCCGTTCATTCCGTATACAGTTCCACCCTGACAGTCTTGGCCACGCACAATTGGTGCGGGGCTCGGGAACGTCCGCCCTCCCTGAGGGTTTTAGACGAAGTCCCGGAAATGGAGCCGATAATGACCAGTCTTAGAGTTTTGAGTGCTGCCGCTGTGATGGCCCTGATGTTGCCCCTGGCAGCGCCCACCGAGAGCTTTGCCCAGCTGGGCACCAAAGCGTCCGGCACCGCAGTTGGCGGCGGCGGTGGTGGTGGTTTCCACGGCGGCGGCGGCGGCGGCGCACCGCGCTTCAGCGGCGGCGGTGGCGGCGGTTATCATGGCGGCTACGGCGGCGGGTATCGGCGCAACTACGGCGGCGGCGGCTTCATCCCCGGCGCGGTGGCCGGTGCGGTGATCGGCGGCGCCATCGCGTCGCAGAGCTACGGCTACTACGGCAGGCCGGGCTATTACGCGCCGGGCTACGGCTATTACGACGACGGATATTACGATGACGGCGCCGTGGCGGTTGCGCCGGCCGGCGGCGACGACGTCGCCTACTGCATGCAGACCTATCGCTCCTACGATCCGCGATCGGGAACCTATCTCGGTTATGACGGCTTGCGGCATCCCTGCCCGTAAAGCGCATCTGACATCGGCCGATACGAGGGCGGCGCATTCCGGTGCGCCGTCCTTATGCGTCAGGACCGCAGCGCCATTCCGACGCCGCCGAGCGTCACCACCAGGGCGGTGATTTCGCGCAACCCCAGCGGCTCGTGCAGCATCGCGCCGGCCGACAGCACGCCGATCACCGGCACCAGCAGCGTGCCGATCGAGGCGGTCGCCGCCGGCAATCGTTCCAGTGCGGCGAACCAGCAGACGTAGCACAGGCAAAACTGGATCAGCGTCATATAGGCCATCGACGCCCAGCCGACGGCCGAGAGCGCCGCGAGATGGGGCTGTTCGAACGCCAGGCCGACCACGGCGATCGGCAGGCAGCCGATGCCGATCTGCCACGCCGCCAGCGACAAAGGCGGCATCGCCAGCGGAAAATGCTTGGTCAGCACGGTGCCGAGCGCGACGCAGACCGCGCCCGCCAGCACGCACAGGAACCCCGGCAGCTTTACAAAACTGGCCTCGAGGCCGTGGCCACCGATCAATACCGCGATGCCGGCGAGCGCCACCGCCAGCGACAGCGCGCGGACCGGCGACAGCCGCTCGCCGAGAATCGGCCAGGCCAGCAGCGCCACCCATACCGGAATCGAAATCCCGAGCACCGCGGCCTCGCTGGCATTGAGCCACAACAGCGCCAGCCCCATGAAGGCGACCCAGCCGCCGATCGTCAGCAGCGATACCAGCACCAGCCGCGACCACATCGGCCGCGGTACGGCGAGATTCTGCCGCCGCGCCATCGCGATCAGCGCCAGCGCCGCGGCGCCGATCAGGCCGCACAGCCCGCGCGACGACAGCGGCGGCCATTCCGTGAGCAGGTTCTTCATGATCGGAAAATTGAGACCCCAGCCCACCGAGGTGACGGCGAGGAAGGTCAGGCCGAGCGGCGATATCCGCAAGCCCGCGCGCCGGGTTTTCGAATTCGTCATGACCTTGTCGCCAGCACCACGCCCGCGAGGGTGAATACCAGCGCCGCGATCTGGCCGATGCCGAGCGGCTCGCCCAGCGCCACCGCGGAGGCCGCAACCCCGATCACCGGCACCGCCATGGTTCCGATCGCCGCCACCGAGGCCGGCAGCCGCGCCAGCGCCGCGAACCAGGCCACATAGGCCACGCAGAACTGAATCACCGTGGAATAGAAGATCAGGATCCAGCCCAGATTCGACAGCGCCGCGATGTCGGCGTTCTCGACCAGGAAGCCTGTGATGGCGACCGGCAGACAGCCGATCCCGATCTGCCAGGCGGCGGCCGACAGCGGCGGCAGGTTGAGCGGCAGCTTCTTCGCCATCACGGTGCCGACGGCAAAGCCGACGGCGCCGCCGAGCGCCATGATGATTCCCGGCAGCTTTTCCACGCTGGCCGCAAAACCATTGCCGCCCATGATCGAGGCCAACCCGGCGAACGCCATGACCAGCGAAATCACCCGCAGCAGATTGGGCCGCTCGCCGAGCACCGGCCAGGCCAGGATCGAGGCCCAGATCGGCATGGTGTAGGCGATCAGCGCGGCCTCGCTGGCCGGCAGCCACAGCAGCGCCAGCCCCATCAGCGCCATCCACAGCGCGACATTGAGCATCGCCGCCAGCACCAGCCGCGGCCACAGCGCGCGGGGCACCCGCAGGCTCTGGCCGGAGAACAGCGCCAGCGCCGCCAGCAGGCTGGCGCCGATCGCGCCGGTGGTGCCGCGCATGGTCAGCGGCGGCAGTTCGCTCAGCAGGTATTTTGTCACCGGCCAGTTGAATCCCCAGCCCACCGAGGTGATGGCAAGGAACATCAGTCCCGCCGGCGTGATCGGCGCACGCGCGCGCGTCGGCTTTGAGTCTGTCATGGGATGAATTCGACCAGTGGAATCGGCGGCACCATGCCGCTTATCCCAGCGCGATGCCATCGGCCGGCGGGCATGCCTGCCCGGACTTCCGTAGCGCTACGTGAGTCTTCCCAGAGCAACCCCCAAGGGGCCCTCAGGGCGCAAAATATAGTTGCCCTGTGAACAGCGGGGTGAAGCCCGATCCGGGTGATCCGGAAAGATTTTTTTGCTTGGGAATCTCTCAGGACTCACTGATACTTGGCGGGATCAGAACGGTCTGGCGGCCTCTGGTTTCCCCCCGTTTCCACCATATTTAGTGTTTGATTCAGGAACTCGTACTAATCCTTGACGGGCGCGATGGAGTCGGCCTAGTTTTGGATCGTTCGGTGCCGGGTGGTTTTTAGTCCCGCTGGACGCTCCCTGACAGGGTTCCAAATCGACCATTCCGGCGGCCGGTTGAGGCACGGGTGACGGGCTTGCTTGCCCTGAATTCGGACCCTGATTGAAGGGCTTTCGGAACGAAAAAAATGGGCCAACAATGGCCTGCGGTTCGAGAGCTGGGGCGTTGAAACGACAAGATCGATGTTCGCATCGATCTTGCGCCAGAGAGAAACAGGCCGGTCCACCGGCTGAGCTGCGGACGTTTGGGCACAGGTACAACTGAGCCTCAGGGGTTCGCTCGAGGAAAACACCCGGCCGCGGTGCAACGCGATCCGGATACATAAAGACGGGGCACGACCATGCGAATCGAACGACGCAACACCACCCAGGGCCAGTCACCTTACACCGGCATCGATTTCAGATTGACGACGTCCGAGATTCGCAACCCCGACGGCTCGGTGGTGTTCCGCCTCGAAAACGTCGAGGTGCCGGAGTTCTGGTCGCAGGTCGCCTCCGACGTTCTTGCCCAGAAGTACTTTCGCAAGGCCGGCGTCGCCGCCCGCCTGAAGAAGGTCGAGGAAGAGACCGTGCCGTCCTGGCTGTGGCGCTCGGTGCCCGACACCGTGGCGCTCGCCACC
>JAYSPJ010000594.1:0-7429 GCA_043722155.1 Bradyrhizobium sp. | reverse complement strand
AGGTCAACGCGGACGCGGTCGCAGGCTTCACCAGGAAGAACATCATCGCCAACCCGAACTGCTCGACCGCGCAGCTCGTGGTGGCGCTGAAGCCGCTGCACGATCACGCTGTCATCAAGCGCGTCGTGGTCTCGACCTATCAGTCGGTGTCGGGCGCCGGCAAGGACGCCATGGACGAGCTGTTTTCGCAGACCAAGGCGGTCTACACCAACAGCGAATTGATCAACAAGAAATTCCCCAAGCGTATCGCCTTCAACGTGATCCCCGAGATCGACGTGTTCATGGAGGACGGCTACACCAAGGAAGAGTGGAAGATGATGATGGAGACCAAGAAGATTCTTGATCCCAAAATCAAGCTCACCGCTACCTGCGTGCGGGTGCCGGTGTTCGTCGGCCATTCCGAAGCCGTCACCATCGAATTCGAGAATCCGATCTCGGCCGACGAGGCGCGTGACATCCTGCGCAACGCGCCGGGCTGTCTGGTGATCGACAAGCACGAACCCGGCGGCTACGTCACCCCCTACGAAGCCGCCGGCGAGGACGCCACCTATATCAGCCGCATCCGCACCGATCCCACGGTGGAGAACGGCCTGGTGCTGTGGTGCGTGTCGGATAATCTGCGCAAGGGTGCGGCGCTGAACGCGGTCCAGATCGCCGAATGCCTGATCAACCGCAAGCTGATCAGCGCGAAGAAGAAGGCGGCGTAAGAAGTGTTGGCGAATGGGGAGTAGCAAATAGCGAGTGGATATCTCCTATTCGCTATTCGCCGCTTCTTTCCCCACGCTGTGAAATTCCTTCGTCGCCTGATCGAGCACGAACAGCGAGCCCTCGGCGACGCCGAAATAGGCGCCGTGCAGGTTCAGCCCGCCTGTTCCCACCAGGGTCCGCACGAACGGAAACGTCATCAGGTTCTCCAGGCTGCGATGGATCGCGGCCTTCTCGATCCGGATGGTGAAGTCCTGCATCGATTCGCGGGCGCGCTGCTCGACCACCTCGCCCGGCTTGATGAACATCGCCATCCATCGGCCGATGAAATCGCCGGGAGACAGCGGCTCGATATCATCGATGAAGGCGCGGATGCCGCCGCACTGGGCATGGCCGAGCACCACGATGTGCTTGATGCGCAAAACGTTGACCGCATATTCCAGCGCCGCCGAGACGCCGTGCGCGCCGCCGTCGGGCTGATACACCGGCACCAGATTGGCGACGTTGCGCACCACGAACAATTCGCCGGGGCCGGCGTCGAAGATCACTTCCGGCGAGACCCGGGAATCGCAGCAGCCGATCACCATCACCGCGGGCGACTGGCCGCGCTCGGACAGTTCGCGATAGCGCGTCTGTTCGGTCGGCAGCCGTTGCGAGGTGAAGGTCCGGTAGCCCTCGAGCAGATGTTTCGGGAATGACATGCGAATTGCTAACCATAAGGCGCAAGCCGGAACAAGCCTTTCGGACCACCCGCCGAAATGTTATCGCGGGGAAATTCGAGAGTTGAAGGGAACCAGCCATGATCCGTCCGCGCCGCAGCCTGCTGTTCATGCCCGGATCGAACGCGCGGGCGCTGGAAAAAGCCCGCAATCTGCACGCCGACGGCATTATCCTCGACCTTGAGGATTCCGTGGCGCCCGACGCCAAGGCCATGGCGCGCGACCAGATCGGGGCCGCCGTCGCCGCCCGGGGTTTCGGCAAGCGCGAGGTGCTGATCCGCATCAACGCGCTGGATTCGCCGTGGTGGATCGATGACATCACCATGGCCGGCAAGGCGCGGCCCGACGGCATTCTGGTGCCGAAGATTTCCAGCGTCGAGGATCTCACGGCGATCGCCGATCGCCTGGGCGACATCAACGCCGACATATCGATCCGGGTCTGGGCGATGATCGAAACCGCGCGCGCGGTGCTGCATGCGGAGGAACTCGCAGCGTCGTCGCGCGACTCCGAAATGCGTCTTGCCGGCTTCGTGTTCGGGCCGAACGATATTTCGCGTGAGACGCGGATCCGGATGCAACCGGGCCGCGCGGCGATGATCCCGATGATCACGCACTGCATCCTCGCGACCCGCGCGCACGGCCTCGAAATTCTCGATGGACCCTACAGCGATTTCAGCAATGTCGACGGTTTCGGCCAGGAATGCACGCAAGGGCGCGATCTCGGCTTCGACGGCAAAACGCTGATCCATCCGGGCCAGATCGAGGCCTGCAACGCGATCTTCACGCCGCCGGCGGAGGAGGTCGCCCACGCCCGCAAGATCATCGCGGCGTTCGAACGGCCGGAGAACGCCGCGCGCGGTGCGATTTCGCTCGACGGCCAGATGGTGGAACGGCTGCACGCCGACATGGCCAAGCGCACGATCGCGATCGCCGACGCGATCGCGGCGATGGCGCAGCCGTAGCTCGAATCAATTGCGCTTCAGGCTCAGGATGTAATTCACGAGGCTGTCGGTCTCATCGGGCTTGAGGATGAGATTGGGCATGCTGGGGTGGCTGGTCTGAAGGAACACTTTGAGCGAAAGCGCGGTGGTCGAGTGCCGGTTGGCGATCGCGGTGAAATCCGGCGGACCGCTGATGGCTCCCGCGGTTGCCGCCTCGATCGAATGGCAGTCCTTGCACCAGGCGTCGGCGAGGCGACGTCCCGACGCCGCGCTGTCGGAGGACGCGCCGCTGGCATTGTGCAGGCGGATGAAGAACAGCGCCGCCAGCGCGATCACTGCGACCAGCATGACGCGTATCCAGTTCGTGCGCGACATTTTCATTGATCTACTGACGCGGGGCGCCAACTTTACAGTTTCACCGGTTGGTCCAGGCTGTCGATGGTGGGCGCATTGAGGCAATATCCCTCATAGTGCTCCGCCGAGGTGCCGGCGGCGAGATCGCGATCGCATTGACGCTTGCTGGCGCACATGGCGCAGACGCGTTCCATATCGCGCAGCACCAGGGGCTGGGTGCGCGCCAGATCTTCCTCGTCGATGCCGAGGACCTTGAGTAGCTTGGACAGCTCGTCCGCGGCGTGCGGCCCCTGACGGACCAGCGTATCGAGCACACCGGGAGACACCCGCAAGTCGCTGGCGATGCGGTCGAATTCGGTGGTGTCCATCTGGCGGATATCGCTCAGCTCGCGCCTGTGGTTGAGCCAGTTGCTGAAGGAATCAACCAGCAACTGGACGACGGGAAACGGCTTGTCAGTCGACTTGTCTTGGCCGGTCATGGGACCCCTCCGCGGGCAGCAGCATTTATCCATATGAACGCAAACCAGGGAAAGGTCGTTGCGGTAGATCAAACAAATCTGCGGCGCCGCAGGCGAGCTAAGGTCGGCCAAACCGCTCCATGGCCCACGCATAAAGGCTACCCGGAACCGGGGGCTGATTGCCGCGGCCTTTCGGCGAAATATGCAGCCCTGATATGTCGGGATCGCTGATCAGGGACGAGAAATCGGAGGGATCGAAGAACAGTTTTGGCTCGGCATGAACCGCGTAAAACGATTTCTTCGGCAAGGCGTGGCCGAGCTCGCCGCTGCGGGCGGCCAGTGCGGTCAGCGCCGCCGGACCAAAGATCGCGACGCGAATATCGGCGAGCCGGTTCGATTTACCGCGCAGCTTTCGCAAGCCGAAGATCAGGCGATGCCGCAGCGCCAGCCAGTCCGGCGTCAGCTCGTCCTGTTGCATCAAACCTTCGAACGCCACGACGATGGCGTCGTCGGGCGGCAGATAGAGCACCGAGTTGCCGAGCTGGCGCGGGCGTTCCCAGGCGAAAAACGGCTTTGCGGGATCGATCTCGACCGGCTTGAGCAGCAGCACGTCGGCGTCGAGCCACAGCCCGGCGCGCTGCGCCATCAGCCGCATCCGGAAAAAATCCGAGAACTGCAGCGTGGTCCAGTCGCGCCAGCTGCCGTCCGGTTGCGGTGGGCGAAGCTTTTCGGAGAAGGCGTGCGGCAGGATCGCTTCGGCCTCGGCATTGCCGACGCCGTCGGGCAGTCCCGCCAGCGGCTCGAAACTGTAGACGGTGACGTTATGGCCCGCTGCGACCTGCGACCTGAGACAGGTCTGGCGGAGTTGATCGAGCCGGCCATGCCAGAAGGTGACGACGTCGGGCCGCATGCGTCACCCTATCGAGCGAAATCGTTTTCGAGCGAAAGCCTGTCCCGGGCGTGATCCGGGGTGGAAGCCGGTTCGCGTGAGGAAAACGCGTCTTGCCAAAATGAAGATCAGGCCCAGGCGCGAGCGGTCTTGGCCTTTTCCTCATAGGCGTCGATCGAGGCCTTCTTCTCCATGGTGAGGCCGATGTCGTCGAGGCCGTTCATCAGGCAGTGCTTGCGGAACGGATCGATCTCGAACTTCACCATGCCGCCGTCGGGGCCGCGGATTTCCTGGGCGCCGAGATCGATGCTCAATGTCGCATTGGCGCCGCGCTCGGCATCGTCGAACAGCTTGTCGAGGTCGTCCTGGGTGACGCGGATCGGCAGAATGCCGTTCTTGAAGCAATTGTTGTAGAAGATGTCGCCGAACGAGGTCGAGATCACGCAGCGGATGCCGAAATCCAGCAGCGCCCACGGCGCGTGCTCGCGGCTCGAACCGCAGCCGAAATTGTCGCCGGCGACCAGGATCTTGGCGTGGCGATAGGCCGGCTTGTTGAGGATGAAATCCGGGTTCTCGCTGCCGTCGTCCTTGTAGCGCTGTTCCGCGAACAGCCCCTTGCCGAGACCGGTGCGCTTGATGGTCTTCAGGTACTGCTTCGGGATCACCATGTCGGTATCGACATTGATGATCTTCAGGGGTGCCGCGACACCCTCCAGCGTGGTGAACTTGTCCATCGGTTGTGTTTCTCGGCCAAGGGTTAGCTTCAAGAGTTGGCTCGGCGGGTGGTTTATCGCGAATGCGCCAGGCATTAAAGGGCAAATCGGTTGGCAAATCGCCCTAATCGGCCTGCGCCTCGATCGTCTCCATATCGTCGTCCGACAGGCCAAAGTGGTGACCGATCTCGTGGATCAGCACATGGCGGACGATATGGCCCAGCGTCTCCTCATGTTCGGCCCAGTAATCCAGGATCGGGCGGCGGTAGAGCCAGACCATGTTGGGCAGCCGGGCGATGTCGTCGTTGCTGCGGAACGGCAGCCCGACGCCCTGAAACAGGCCGAGCAGGTCGAATTCGCTTTCCGCCTGCATTTCCTCCAGCACCTCGTCGGTCGGGAAATCGTCGACGCGCAGGATCACGCCCTCGCACAGGGCGCGAAACCCCTTGGGCAGGCGCTCGAAAATCTCGTGCGCCATGGCTTCCATCTCGGCCAGCGAGGGCGCTTTTGTCGTTTTCCACATCGCGCCTGTTTAACGCGGGTTCCCTCGGCGTGCCTACCGGTTTTGCGGTCCTGGATGGAGTTGACCTTGGCGCGGCAATCGGAGACGTTGCCGCCACCAACAGGCTTGGGTGGGCGTAATGATGCGGATTGTGACGGCGGCTTTATTGGCTGCTTCGGTCGGGCTGTTGCTGCCTGGGGCGGTCGCGCAGGCGCAAACCGCGCCTTCGGGGATCATGACCGCGCAGGCCGCGCCCGCGCTGACCGATATGTCGGCACAGCGACGCCGGGCGGTCAGGCGCGTCCCGGTCTATCCGCGCGAGCCGTGGCGACCGGATGTCTACCCCCGCTACAATCCCGGCCCCAATGCGGCCCGCGTCTGCTCCGCGGCCTATGTACAGGAATACCGGCCGAGCGGCACCGTGATCACGCCTCGCATGAATTGTTATTGGCGGCGCGGCTAACGCTTTTCTGGGCCCCTTTGTTGGAGCGCTTTCTTGACGTGATCCGTCATCGCTTCGCGCCCTCACGGCTTGCTCCCCCTGACGGTCTGCACGCAATACCGCGCTTGATTTGAATCATGGCCGCGGATGATATTTGTGCCCACATTTTTCCGTTTTTGGCGGGTTGGTATGTCCGCCGGTAACACGGCGGACAGGCCTGGAGTTGATCAGTCAAGGAACGGAGGAGGCTTTTCATGAAGAGATGGATTGGTGCAGCGATCATGGCGCTCGCCCTGATGTTCTGCGGTTCGGTCGCGATTGATCCCGTCGCGGCAGCGCCGTTCGTGCAAGAACCGCAAGCGGCGAGGGCGACCGACTTCAGCGCCCATCGTTACCATCGGCGCTATTACCGCCAAGTCTATCGCCCATATTACGGCTATGGCTATCGGCCGTATTATCGGCCCTATTACTATGCGCGGCCGGCATATTATCGGCCTTACCCGTACTACTATCAGCCGTATCCCTATTACGCGCCGGCGGCATTCCCGCTCGGCTTCGGGTTCGGGATCGGGTTTGGGCCGCGGTGGTAACCGTCGCTTCTCACTAGGCCCCTGGCGCAAAGCCTTTCGCCAGCAGCACGACGCCCTGCGCGCCGGCTTTGCGGTCTTCTGAGATCTCCAGATATTCCGGCGAGGCCGCCCAGGCACGGTAGGCGGCCTCGTCGGGAAACGACATCAGCACCAGCTTGTCGCGATCCCATGCGCCTTCCAGCACCAGGGGGTGTTCATCTGCCGACAGCAGCCGCCCGCTGAATTTTCTGAACACGTCGAAGAACCTTGCCTGATAGCGATCGCAGGCGGCGCTGTCCTTCATCTTCAGCTGCGCGATCACGTAAACGGTCATGTCGAATTCCGGCGCTGATGCGCGCTTGCTGCCGCAAGCCGCGTTGCTGCTGAAATCGCTCCTATTCATGGAGCGTTCACATCGCCAACCTTAATTTAAGGTCGGGAGCGATCGCAAATGAACGTGACGAAGGGCGGGCCGCGGCATCGCCTCGTCTTCGTCACCCATTCGGGGAGGTTTCACGCATGATGAAGGTTCCAGATCCGCGGCACGGCATTGTCCGCGGCTCGTTCCGTTCTTTGGGTCTCGCGGCTGCGGCGATACTGGTGCTCACGGCCGCGACGGGCCCGCGCGCCGAGGCGTTGTCGCTGATCAATCCCGGTGCGGCGCCGGCGGCGAAATTCGCCTCCGACGCACGGACGATTGAAGTCAGAGGCGGTCACGGTCACGGCCATGGCGGCGGCGGTTTCCGTGGCGGTGGAGGAGGTGGCTTTCGTGGAGGCGGCTTCCGCGCCAGCGGTGCAGCGATTCATGGCGGCGGATACCGCTATGCCGCGCCGGGAATTGTCCGGCATCATCATTATGCGCCGCGGCGCGCCTACTTTCATCATCGCCACCATATCCGTCCGCGCTACTACGGCTACGCGCCGGTCTACTATCCGCAGCGCTATTATCACCCGCGCCGGTTCTGCAAGGTCGTCTGGACCTATTACGGCCCGCGCAAGATCTGCCGCCATCGCCCGTGGCACCACCATCACTGGCGCTATCGCCATCGCTTGCCGGTTTATTGGTGAGCCCCGAACCTTGGGCTGAAATGAATCAGGCGCCCGTTCGGGCGCCTGAATTTTTGGGCTCGAAAGAAA
>JAYSPJ010000593.1:0-7766 GCA_043722155.1 Bradyrhizobium sp. | reverse complement strand
CAGCTTCTCACGGTCGTAGTCCGAGGTGGTTTCCTCGATCTGCGCCTTGATCTGATGCACGCGCGCCTCGATGTCGGCCTTCTTGCCGGCCCCGCTGACGATGGTGGTGTTCTCCTTGTCGATCATCACCTTCTTGGCGCGACCGAGCATGGTGAGCGTGACGTTCTCCATCTTGATGCCGAGATCTTCCGAAATCGCTTGGCCGCCGGTCAGAACCGCGAGGTCCTGCAGCATCGCCTTGCGGCGATCGCCGAAGCCCGGAGCCTTGACGGCCGCCACCTTGAGGCCACCGCGCAGACGGTTGACGACGAGGGTGGCAAGCGCCTCGCCTTCTACGTCTTCGGCGATAATCACAAGCGGCTTGCCGCTCTGCACCACGGCTTCCAGCAATGGAAGCAATTCATTCAACTGAGATAGCTTCTTTTCGTTGATGAGGATGTAGGCATCTTCAAATTCGACACGCATCTTGTCGGCGTTGGTGACGAAGTAGGGCGAGATGTAGCCGCGGTCGAACTGCATGCCTTCGACGACCTCGAGTTCGGTCTCAAGCGACTTGGCTTCCTCAACAGTGATGACGCCCTCGTTGCCGACCTTCTTCATGGCGTCAGCCAGGAACTTGCCGATTTCCGCGTCGCCATTGGATGAGATGGTGCCGACCTGGGCGATTTCCTCGTTCGAGGTGACTTTCTTGGAGTTCTTGACGAGGTCGGCGACCACGGCTTCCACCGCCATGTCGATACCGCGCTTCAGATCCATCGGGTTCATGCCGGCGGCAACCGACTTGGCGCCTTCCCGGACGATCGCGGCCGCCAGCACGGTTGCGGTAGTGGTGCCGTCGCCGGCGGCGTCGGCCGACTTCGAGGCCACTTCGCGCACCATCTGGGCGCCCATGTTCTCGAACTTGTCCTCAAGCTCGATTTCCTTGGCGACCGTGACGCCGTCCTTGGTGATGCGGGGAGCGCCGAACGACTTGTCGAGCACGACATTGCGACCCTTGGGGCCGAGCGTCACCTTGACGGCGTTGTTGAGAATCTCGACGCCGCGCAGCATGCGATCGCGGGCATCGACGCCGAATTTGACTTCTTTGGCTGACATAATGATCTCCGTTTTCAACTGTTCAGATCCCAAAGACCGCGCGACTCGCCGGGTTCTTGAGGGATGCAATTTGAATTGCCGGCCTCATCCTTCAAGATGCCGGCTACGCCGACTCCTCAGGATAAGGAAATCTGGCTGGCGCTTACGCAGCCTTCTTCTTGGCGGCGGGCAGATCGGTGAGGACACCCATGATGTCGCTCTCCTTCATGATCAGCAGCTCGACGCCGTCGAGCTTGACCTCGGTGCCGGACCACTTGCCGAACAGCACGCGGTCGCCAACCTTGAGATCAATCGGAATCAGCTTGCCGGCCTCGTCGCGGCCGCCTGGGCCGACCGCCGTGATTTCGCCCTGCGAGGGTTTTTCCTTGGCGCTGTCCGGAATGATGATGCCGCCAGTGGTCTTCTCTTCGGCGTCGATACGCTTGACCACAACGCGGTCGTGAAGCGGACGGAATTTCATGGGATCCTCCTTTGGCGTTTGAAGATGTTGTTATTTTTAGTTTGGCAGTCTCGATTAACGAGTGCTGGCCGCTCTACACGTAAGCTTGGGTCGCTGGGGCGCAAGAGCTTCGTCCCGCGATGTTTCAATCCAGCTTGAGTTTCTCGAGCAGGAACACTTGCGGCGATTGCTAGCAGGCGAAGTAGCATGCTGCTAGCGCGTTGATTACTATGACCTATTGAACGTTCCCGTTTTTCGCGCATTGAGAATCATCCATTGCTTTTTCAGGTTGGGCTGGAGGTTGGCATGGTCGAGAAAGATGCGGTTTCTAAGGATTTCAGGAAGCAGGTTTTAGGCTACGGACTGACAACAGCGGAAATTGTGTATCGTCGTCCTGGTCGTCACTGGCTGCTGCAAAGCTACGTCTGGCAGGACTACGATATGTTTCCGAATTTCCCGGCGCTAAAGGATTTCCTCGCTTTCTGGGAAAAATCACTCGAAGGACCCCTGTTTGCAGTTACCGTTGCGTACTCGAAACTCATCAAGCCAGCCGAATTGCACGCCGTCGACGGCGTGTTCCGGTTGCACTGATTCAACTGCTCCGCCGACCGTATGGTGCACCTAGTCAATCGCGGCTTCTTAGGCCTTCGAGCAATTACGGCGGGAGCGCAAGAAGCTCAAGATCCGATTCGCACACTTGAGCACATTCTGAGGCTCGGCGACTTGACTGCGCGGCGCGTAAGACGAGTCTAAGCTCGGGCATCGCCCAAAACCGGCGGCGGCTCGCCAAATTGGTCGCGACGCCGCCACCAACTGCGGTTCAGAAGTGTAAAGAGCGTCAGAGCCAGCGATCAAAGCAAGCCGCCGCCGACCAGATCGGCACAAGTTGCTTAACGGGCTAACAGTCGACATTGCAACAAAATCAACGCAAAGCGAACATCTGCTCGATCGAAATTCCATAACGTTTGGTACGCGAAACGGGACGTCTGCTAGGCGCAGCTTCCGTTGCGCACTACACCTTTCACCGCGGCTTCGGTTGCCCGATAGTTCTCTTGGCGTCGGCTTCATCGATCACGTAGACGGTCTGGAAATGTTTGGTTTCCGCAAGGTTTTTCGCGGTCTCAACCGCTGCAGCAAACTCGTCAAGCTTCACCTGGTCCCGCTTGCCATCCCGCACCATGAGAGTTCGGCCCCTCGGATGTTCCCGGTCCATCGTGGACGGTCCGTACAGCACCAAGACATAGCTTCCCTCGGAGGGAATATCACTCGGCGCCTTGATGCGTTTTACCTCGCCCATATGCTCCCCTGTTTGTGGTGGTCTATCTTTCCGGAAACAACCTATCGGTAGAACGGTCGAGACGCATCCCCGAACCATGTGCAGCGCTCAAATGCCCCATGAGCTCTCCTGAAAGCTTGTAAATATTAGCTCCTTTGAGCTCGTACAGCTTTTGACCCTTGAGACCATAAATCGCTCCGCCGGTCACAACTCCGACATGGACACCTTTGCTGTTGAATATTTTTCCATCCACGATTCGGTCTCCTGTTGAGCATCGCGAAGACTCCGAAGGCTGCACCCTGTCAGTCCGCGATAGCGAGACAAATCGCGATTTTCACTCCAGCCCGCGCGTAAACGCCTCCGAAGGTCTATTTATCCAGTCCGTCGCCTTTCAGGCAGTCAATTTCGACGTCTGGGTGGGAGAGAAGTCTTCGGATGAAGACCTCGCCATAGGCCCCATCCCGATCACGGATCAGATAGCGGGGAGCCTGTTCCCAGCCGCAAGCTGCAGTGAGCTGATTTGCTATCCAGTCTGCGGTCGGATGCGCTGTGATGCCAAACCACCTGTCGTCGACCATGCCCCACAATCAACAAGCCGTAGAGTAGACGAAATGAGATTGTCGGTACGACGAACAGATCCATCGCGGCGATGCCGTCGGCATGATTGCGGAGGAATGTCTTCCAGCCTTGAGATGGCGGCCCTCTTCGCCTGGCCATATACTTAGCCACGCTCGTCTGACCGATCTCGATGCCGAACTTGAGAAGCTCCCCATGGATCCGTGGCGCTCCCCACAGCGGATTGGCGATGCTCATCTCGCGGATCAACTCGCGTATTTTCAGCGGCACCGTCGGCCGGCCGCCACGAGGCCGCGACTTCCAGCGCCAGTACAATTTGAACCCGGCGCGATGCCAACGGACAATGGTGTCCGGCCTCACGATCGCCAACGCATCGCAAATTTTAGGGAACAACCGATAGAGACCGACGAATATCATTCGGTCGACGGCGCAGAAGGAGAGTTTCTTTGGGGCCGTCCGCCGCAGAACGTTGATTTGCTGCCGTAGCACCCAAATCTCTGCCTCAAGCGCTGCCCGCGACCGGATCAGATCGACGACCATCCAACCAATGAGCCTGCAAATCCCCCGCCAGCCAGACTAGGTTTGCGACAGGGACAGCGATTTTTAAATAGCCCACCGGTGATTGTTTCGCTGAGCCGGCCTCACGTCGGCGGCCTAAGCTCTCCCGCAAGCCAGCCGGTCGCGTCTGACTTCATCGGATCTTTCGCTATCACGACTTCGTCGACGTGATCGCACTTCGAGCACTCGAATATACGGTGCTCAAAGCCGGGCCCAGGCGCGATCCGAGCAAGCATCAAGGGTGCGTTGCACTTTGAGCAGGTAGGACGCTCAATCGTAATAATCGGGATAACAGGCGGCAAGTGAGATTAAGGCATGATGCTCTCCAGATCAGGCGGGAGCGCAATAACTCTCAGTCACCGATAACTGCCGATGGCGGGCGGTGATGGAATGAGTATGCGCACCATGGATCCACAAACACGAGTTAATTCGCGGACATCCGGAAGACAAAGTGGGTGCCAGCGCATCCACAAGGCCCCGCCGGTTCACGCCGGCGGCCTTTCCTTGCGTAAGTGTAGCGCGACAATCTGGATGGGATTCCCATCTTGATTGTCGCGCCGCAGCGTAAGACCGGCGAGGCCAACCGGCTTATTTCGGGCGAACCGTCGGATCGCCGCCGGGGCTTCCGGGCGGCGATATCACCTGTATTATCCCAACGTCAGGCGGGCAGATTGCCGACTGGCAATCGACAAAGGCAAAGCGCGGCCGGCATCGCCGGACGCGATTTTTTAGATCAGATTAATCCGCCTTAGCGTTGCGTCAGGTCGAATATTTGAACTCGGGCATCGCCTTCAGCTCATCCTTGGTCGCGCTGAACACCGCGTGGTCAGGGTACCATGGATAAGGCTTTGCGGCCGGCTGCGTCATCGCGGCACCGGTGGTGGTGTTGCTGGACGATGTGGTGAGTGGACGGCCTGCGGAGTTCGGGCCACCGATAGCACCAGCGCCTGCGTACACGACAGGCTCATTGACGAATTTTATCTTATCGAACGGAACAGCGACGAGGTGCTCGCCGACGCCGAGGAAGCCGCCGACGCCGATCACTACGGCCTTGATATTGCCGCGCTTGTCGATCAGCAATTCGTTGATCGAACCGAGGCTCTCATTCCGGAACATCGCCAGCATCAGTCGTTGCTGTGCCGAAGCAATGATGCATCGTTGCGGAATAAACCGTGAGGAAATAAATGGCAAAACAAGAAAAGGGCCAAATCGTCGAGACAGCAAAAGAGGCGCGAGGCGCTGAGCGCGGTCCGACAGTTCGCAATGTGCTGGCCTGGAGCCTCGGGCTCGTGGTCGCAGCTTTCATCGTTGTCTATGTTATATTTTTCAAGACTTAGGCTATTGTTGTTAGGCTGTCGCCAGTTCGCATTCGAGATCACCAACAACTGTCAGCAGTCGCGGCAAAGGCGTCGAACGCCGGACGTTCGAATGCCTGAGGTGCGAAAACTCGAGGAAAACGGCGTCACACGTCAGACCCGTTGAAATCGAACGCTATTGGACCACCGCGATAGGTGCAGGATGACCGAAATCGAACGATTGCGCGGTCAGGCCGAAAAGTGCCGTCGGCTCGCTGCTATTGCGGGCGACATCGAAATTGAGCGCCGGCTCATTGCACTTGCGGATGAGTATCAAGCCAAGGCCGTCCAAGCGGACGCGCACGCCGCCTCTAAGAAAAGTAAGGCCAGCCTGATCATATAGACCGGCGGCTTGTAGCGCGTCGTCCCGCATGACCTACGGCGAAACGCCGACTCCAGCTTCCATATCGGCGTGTCGCGCGGCGACAGGTACCAATTGCACCTCGCAGACCGGAAGACTGAGTCAGGTTGTCGAAAATCCCGGGGACAGCTGAAAGGTGATGCTACCCAAGTTCCATCTATTTCAGGAACAGAGCAATGTCGACCAGCAACTCTGGAACCCGAAGACCGTTATTGGTTCCATCACCGTCCGCGATCGGCATTTACCGGTGACAGAGAGTGTTGCGCTCCCGCCAAATTGAGGGAAGCATTATGCCAGAAGCTCATTCCTTGCCTGACCGTGTCAACATTCAAATTCAACGCCCCGTTTGTCCAAAGTGCAGTGCTCATATGATGCTCGCTCGCATCATGCCCGCACGTTTGGGTTTCGACTTGCGCACGTTTGAGTGCCCTAAGTGCAATTACGTTCACGAGGTGATGGTCGCCACTGACGCGTTCGGTAGCCCTTTTCCACCAACGGCATAGGTTCATTGGATTTCCCGATACCGATTGCCGAGGTCAGCCGCATTGCCACCAGCGCTCGACACGGAACGCGAGGGATCGGCAATGCACTTGCACAGGAGGCCCCTTCTGGAAGCGCGCTGGTGCCGGTTGTGGCGACCTTGCGGCGGTCACCGCTGCCCGATCAACGCTATTGGCGACCTGACCTATCGTTTGTGACGCATCTGATCGCAATGCAAACTCCCGCATTGCAACGGGCGACGCCGTCTGAGGCGCAGGCTGCCTATCGGTCCACAGCCCATCAAAACCAGACGACGGTGACGGGCGTTCGGATACGGCGGACCGCCTAAGCGGGCAATCAGTGCGGGGCCGGTATCTTCATCGCCGATCATCATCGTCGAGATGAACCCCCAAGCATACGGCGCGATTTTCCGCTTCCTGTCGCAAGCTGTGGTATGCTTAGCGGAAAGCAGGAGGTAAATATGTCCTATCCAACATTGTCAGCGGTAATTGCCAGCGCGATAGAGAGCGCCAATATCGATTTCCCAGATTTCGGTGACGGCACCGCTCGTGATCGAATTTATCGGGAAACCGAGGAATGCAACCATCTTGCCCGTGCAGTGGTTTCAGGGCTGAAAAGGTGGGGTTTTTCCATTCTTCCACCGGGAAGTACAAATGCCTAGAGGTCCCAAGGGCTAAAGCGGTACGAGCGCGGCAAAGGCTCCGTCAAATTAGCCAGAACCGCATGCATTTTGGAAAAGGAACTGCCCACCGAGAACACCGGCAGCAGCCTTCAATCCTCCCAACGTAGCATCAACGGACACATTACCAGCGCCCGGTCAGGCCAATCGCTCGAAGGATGGACCCATTTTTAACACGAGACTGCGATCCGGATCCGTGGAAGTTTGTCTGATCCGATCGAGGCCGAGGTTCGCCATCAGGCTCTGGGAGTTCATCGAACAGATGATCCGCGGTGAGCAAGATGCGGCGTGGTATGGTCGTGAATTACCACATGCGATTGCTCATGCCCGCATTTTGCGCAGACGAATATCTCGGCATCCAATTCGAGGACCGAGTTGGCAGGCTCAATCAGCTTGAGCCGCAGTTCGCCATTGCAGAGGTCGCAGTGCAAAGAGGGTGGCGGCTGGACAAGGTTACGCATGTGATTTCCTTTCGCTCGATATGCTTCGGAGCAAGGAAAAGGGACACTCAAACGGATCCCGGTCAATAAGATTGGTTGAAAGCTGAACGCCTTGGGTTGGCGTCTCAGCGATAATAATCATGCGCGTCTTATTGTTTGGTGTCCAGTGACATTAGGAATTGGAGCTGGATGCAATCTTGCGGTGGCGTCGCTGTTGCGCCGCAACACGTCGTTTTCGGACGCAATGCGCATCAAAAAGTTGGCGCAAGCACAAACCCCGCACTGGTGTATTAAAAATAAAACCGGAAAAGACTGCACAAGGTTGATCTATACCCCGTTCACGTCACAACCCGAAAATCCTTGGGGTTGATGATGCGGAAATTGTCGGTGACCGAATCACAGAGGTCCGCCCAATTCCGAGGAACTTTTTCACGCAGGAAACCGAGCGTCGCATCGGCGAATTGGGCGCAAGTCGCGTAGGATTTA
>JAYSPJ010000592.1:0-4488 GCA_043722155.1 Bradyrhizobium sp. | reverse complement strand
GCTGCTGACCGCCGGCGGCGGCCAGGGCTTTTGCGTCAACCTGTCAGTGGACACCGGATCCGTCGACATCATGACCATGTGCCGCGAGATCGGCGCGCTCTACGTCGACACGGTGATCGAGCCGTGGCTCGGCTTCTACTTCGACAAGACCATCGGCCCGGAAAAGCGCTCGAACTACGCGCTGCGCGAGACCCTGCTGGCGGCCAAGCGCAAGAGCGCCGGCGGAACCACCGCCGTCTCCACCTGCGGCGCCAATCCCGGCATGGTCTCCTGGTTCGTCAAGCAGGCGCTGCTCGACATCGCCCGCGACACCGCCACGCCGTTCAACGAGCCGAAGAGCCGCGAGGGCTGGGGCCAGCTCGCCCACAAGCTCGGCGTCAAGGGCATCCATATCGCCGAGCGCGACACCCAGCGCTCCAAGAAGCCGAAGCCGATGAACGTGTTCGTCAACACATGGTCGGTGGAAGGTTTCGTGTCCGAGGGCATGCAGCCGGCCGAACTCGGCTGGGGCACCCATGAAAAGTGGATGCCGGACAACGGTCGCGCCCATACCGAGGGCTGCGGTGCCGCGATCTATCTGCTGCAGCCCGGCGCCAACACCCGGGTGCGCTCCTGGTGCCCGACCCCGGGCGCGCAGTACGGCTTTCTCGTCACCCACAATGAATCGATCTCGATCGCGGATTACTTCACGGTGCGCGACGGCGGCAATGTGGTGTACCGCCCGACCTGCCACTACGCCTATCACCCCGCCAACGACGCGGTGCTGTCGCTGCACGAAATCTTCGGCGCCACCGGCAAGATGCAGCCGAAGTGGCACATCCTGGACGAGAACGAGATCGAGGACGGCATCGACGAGCTCGGCGTGCTGGTCTACGGCCATGCCAGGAACGCCTACTGGTACGGATCGCAGCTCTCGATCGAGGAAACCCGCGAGATCGCGCCCTACCAGAACGCCACCGGCATGCAGGTGTCGTCGGCGGTGCTGGCCGGCATGGTATGGGCGCTGGAAAATCCCACCGCCGGGATCGTCGAGGCCGACGAAATGGATTTCCACCGCTGCCTCGAAATCCAGCGGCCGTATCTCGGCCCGGTGAAGGGTTTTTATACCGACTGGACGCCGCTTTCGGACAGGCCCGGATTGTTTCCGGAGGATATCGACACGTCCGATCCGTGGCAGTTCAGGAATGTGCTGGTCAGGTGAAACGTCCGGCGCCATTCGTGAGACGCGCTCATGCGCATCTCACGGACACGAGCGTCGTAACCGCGCATTAACCATCTCGCGTCATTCTGAGGGTTGCCTTCGTTTGAGAGGGCTTGGAGCCGTGGCCGCAACGCCGTTTCGAGCGAGGGCTCCTTCAGAGGATCGCCGACCGTGCGCGCCATGATCGCTATCATTCTGTCCGCGGCCGCACTTGCCGCCTGCACGCCTGACAATGACGTGACCGGCTCGATCGGCTGCGCCAGCAGGCTCTACAGTCCGTATAATCCCAAGGACTTGAAGCAGTGCGTCGGTGCCTGCATCGCCTGCGATCGCGGCGTGACCACTACCTGCTCCACATCCTGCACGCTCAGGGGCGCTCGCTGATAGCTGGAAAAGGTTGGCGGCCCGCAAGCCGCGCGACACGAGCCCGGGCACGCCTCCGCAATACACGCGGCCGTCATGGTAGGAGCGCTCCTTGCGGAGCGCTCAGGTTGAGGACGGTGGAAGCCGACTACCGGTCCTTGATCGGCGACGCAGCCTTCTCGGCGGGAGCCGGCGGCAACGCCGGCTGAGCGCCCGCCTTCTGCGCGTCGGCATCAGGCCGCGCAGGCTCGGGTGCAATATCGGACGGCCGGCTGCCGGTCGTCGTCGGCTCCGCCGGCGCGGACGGTTTTGTCTCCGCGCCCGGAGTCGATTGCAGCGGCTGCGTCGCCTGCGCCATTTCCGGATGGCGCGCCTTGAGCTGGACCACCGAAAGGCCGAATATCGCAAGCCCCGTCACCACCATGGCGGAGGCTAGAAGCAGATCCTTCCTGTAAGCGCGTTGGCTGCCGTCCCGAGACATTTGGTTCACCGCTGGGTCACCGCGAATTGGTTCGCGAAATCAACGGCCGCGCGAACGCATTGTTCCCTCGAGAACTGCGCCACAGCAGCCCAACCCGACCGCTACAGCGCCAGCAACCCCGCCTCGCCATCCTCCGCGGCGAAGGCGAGCTGGGTGCCCCTGGCGTTCCAGGCCAGCGCCGCGACCTGCGCGCCGCCGTTCTTGCGCACCAGGATTTCCGCGCCGTCTTCGAGCCGCACCATCAGCACGGTGCCGTCGCTGTAGCCGGCGGCGAGGATATCCTGCTTCGGATGGCAGGCGACCATGCTGACGCGCGCCTGCAGCGGCGCCAGCATCGCGGGCTCCTTGCCCATCGGGCCGTCCTTGCTGCCGAACGGCCACATGATCACGGTATCCGCGCCCGAGGTCGCCAGCGCCTTGCCGCCGGCGCTCCACGACATCGAGCGGACGCGGCCGGGATAACCGGTCATGCGCATGTGCCTGGTATCGGCGAGCCGCCAGCCATGCAGCGCCGGCTCGTGCATCGCGGTGACCAGGAACTTGTTGTCGGGGCTGAACACGACGCCGAGATGCGAGCCGGCCCATTCCAGTACTTCGGCGTTGGCGGCCATGTTGGGAAACCACAGCGTCACGCCATTGTAATGCGCGATCGCGAGCCGCAGCCCCTTCGGCGCGAACGCCAGGCCGCCGACGGTCGACGGCACTTCGAAAAACTTGTCCTCACCCTTGCCGCCGCGGACGAAGGCGGTCTTGCCGGCCGACCACGCGAATGCGCCGTCGGGATGAACAGCGACATTGTCGATCCAGCGCCGCTTGGCGTCGGTCGCCAGCAATGCGACCTCGCCCTTTTTGTCGAGCGCTACGAGCTTGCCGTCATCGCCACCCATGAGGATTCGGCCGCCATCGGAGGCTGCACACAGAATGCCGCCGCTGTGGACTGCGACCGGGGATATCTCGCCGTCGGCGCTCACCAGCGCCACGTTTTCCTCGGCGCCGACGAAGGCGGCGGTCTCGCCGAGAAAATGCACCGCGATGACGGGCATGCCGATCGCGAGCGGGCGCACCCGGTCGGTGACCGACACGATGGAGGCGGCGTTGGTGCCGGGATCGAACTCTTTCATCACGTGGTGATACAGCCTTCGAAGCCGTCACGGATCATCTGCTCGGGCAATTCGCGGCCGATGAAGACGAGCCGGCTCTCGCGCGCTTCGCCGTCCTTCCAGGCCCGCTGGTGATCGCCCTCCAGCATCATGTGGACGCCCTGAAACACATAGCGGTCGTCGTCGTCGCTGAAGGCGAGAATCCCCTTCGAGCGCAGGATCTTCTGGCCCTCGCTGGCGACCAGGTTCTGCAGCCACGGCATGAATTTCGTGGCATCCAGTGGCTTGTCCGAGCGCAGCGACAGCGACTGCATGTCCTCGTCGTGGTAATGTTTCAGGCCGCCATGACTGTGGCCGTGATCGTGATCATGGCCGTGGTGATGGTCGTGATCGTGGGTATGGCCGTCGCCGGCGTCTAAAAATTCCGGCTCGAGTTCGAGGATGCGGTCGAGATCGAACGCACCGCGTTCCAGCACGTCCGACAGCGCCACCTGGCAGCGCTCGGTGCGGTGCAGTTTGGCGTAGGGGTTGATGGCGCGGATCCGGGCTTCGACTTCGGCCAATTCAGCCTTGCTCACAAGGTCGGTCTTGTTGAGCACGATGACGTCGGCGAAGGCGATCTGGTTCTTGGCCTCGGGTGCGTCCTTGAGCCGGTCGTTCAGCCACTTGGCATCGGCCACCGTCACCACGGCGTCGAGCCGCGCGTGCTTCTGCACGTCCTCGTCGACGAAGAAGGTCTGCGCCACCGGCGCCGGATCGGCCAAACCCGTGGTCTCGACGATGATGGCGTCGAACTTGCCCTTGCGCTTCATCAGGCCGTCGAGGATGCGCACGAGGTCGCCGCGCACGGTGCAGCAGACGCAGCCATTGTTCATCTCGAACACTTCTTCGTCGGCGCCGATGATGAGGTCGTTGTCGATGCCGATCTCGCCGAATTCGTTGACGATGACGGCGTATTTCTTGCCGTGGTTTTCCGAAAGGATGCGGTTGAGCAGGGTGGTCTTGCCGGCGCCGAGATAGCCCGTCAGCACGGTCACGGGAATTTTTTGGGACGAAGGTTCAGCCATAATCACTCCGGAAAGGCGGTATTCGCGCTGGCTACGCCGGCAGCAGGGAGGGCCCCTGCCCTAATTGGCGAGCGCGCCGGTCAGAGCCTTTATATTGTGCCTGACCATATCAATGTAAGTGGGGGCATCGCCCTTTTCGTTCGTCAGGCTGTCGGAATACAGCGTTCCGCCGACCCGGGCGCCGGTCTCGGCCGATATCCGCCGGATCAGCCTGGAGTCGCTGATATTTTCGAGGAAAACCGCCGGGATTTTCTGGGCCCTGATCTGGGTGATAAT
>JAYSPJ010000591.1:0-5212 GCA_043722155.1 Bradyrhizobium sp. | reverse complement strand
ATCCTCCTCCCGCGATATCACATGCTCGCGTACGGCGACGAACAGTCCGTTTGGTCTGAGTACTCGCGCCACCTCACGACAGAGTGTGGCCAGATCGCGCGCATGATGCAGAACCGCCCTGCAATACACCATGTCGAACGAGGACGCGGCGAAAGGAAGTGATTCACCCCAGGTTTCAACCACCTCGATCGAAAGCCCGGAATCCCGAGCCAGGCCACGAATCGCCGTGCTTCCGACAACGGCACTCAGGTCGGGTTCGAGTGCGGTTACATGCCAACCTTCGCGCGCAAGCGCGTATGCGGCGATGCCGCGGCCGGCACCAATCTCCAGGGCACGTCCGGGTGGCGGCAGCAACACCTTAGTCGCGTTCCACTCGGAGGATTCGAAGAACCGCTGTGCAGCCACCAGAAGAGGATCATCGTAGTAGCAGGCTCGCACGAGGGCGTTGGCGCCGGGATCGGCCCGCAATCGTTCCACGGCCGCCTCCCAGCTGATCGTGCTTTCGCTAGTCACGATCAGCCTCGCGAATTAATCGCGCCGGATTGCCGGCCACAATAGTGTGCGCCGGAACCGACTTCGTCACTACGCTGCCGGCTCCGACCACCGCCCCCTCGCCGATGGTCACGCCCTTGAGAATGATCGCCCGCGCACCGATCCATGCGCCTCGACAGATCCGGATCGGCGCGCTCGGCACGTCCTCCCACGGATGACGCATGCCGTCGACGTGACGTCGCATGTCACCAGCGCGTTCGCTGGCGCGCTCACTGTGATTGTTGCTATCCATGAGCAAGCACTGATAGGACACAAGGACATCATCCTCAATAACGATTTTCGCAGCGCAGTCAACGATCGTTTGCGCGCCGATGAACACATTGTTGCCGATGACAATCTCGGCACCATCATGCTCCGTGACGAGATGTCCCTGGATAGCGCAATCGTCGCCGACGCTGATGGCGCAGCGCGACCCACGCCCCTCGATCAGTCCGTTAACCACCGTGTTTTTGCCACACGCAGCCAGCCGCTGCTTGTTCATGCGGTCCTTGTAGCGCGCGCGGGTGCGGTTGTAGAGGGCGAACAGACGCCCCGCCATGCTCATGCAGGTGCGTCCTTGTAGCAGGCGAACCATTTGCCCACCGAGATCGTGTCGTTCCAAGCGGAATCCAGAACTACGACATGGGGATAAGCAGCCCGGTACTTTTGCAACCACCAGGGCACAGAGTTGTTAAAAAAGCTTTGCTGCGTTTTCATCCAACCTTCGTCGCGGCCGGAACGAGACACCGGCACCATGTGGAAACTTGCTCGCCGGACCACCCGCGCCGATTCCCGAATTGCTTCGACCATGCCATCCTCGGTGAAGTGTTCAAGCGATCCGATCGAATACGCGAACTCGAACTCCCGGTCCGCGTACTCCATGCGGGTCGCGTCGATGATGCGCAGGCGATCCCGTGGGATGCCCCGTTCTATCGCCTTGCCGATCAGCAGGTCGGAGATGTCGCAACCGTGCAGTTCCAGCGCGGCATATGGCGCGAGCATCTGCATCGTCTTTCCAGTACCGCAGGCGATATCCAGAGCCTTGCCAGCATGCGGATGCATGAGGAGCTGGATCTCGTTCCAGACATTGCCTTCACCCCAGGTTTCAAGGATGGCGGCCATTTCCGGATCCCAATAAACATCGAGATCCTGGGCATTACCGGATCCATCCGGCGTTCGAGCTGGTCGGCCTGCCTTGACCGCGTCCCTGAGAAGACGCGCCGCCGTCCAGAGCACGGGTGGACAAACCTGCCTTACCAGTCCCTTGATCCGTCTATTGATCGTCATCACCCTCGTCCCCGTTCCTGAAACCACTTGCTGTGAATTCCGCAGCGATCATTCCCATCCATCCATTCGAATCCGGGCACTTCCGGACCTTGCCAGCAATCCGTGCGTTTCCTGAAAGGTGAAACACATCTTCAAACTGTGTGTTCGACCAGAATCCGCTCGAACTGCAAAATGCGTACGTCATAGCCGTGTGTCTCGAGGCATCGCTGCTGGCCGCGCTTGCCAATGGCCTCCGCCTGCCCGGGATTGGCGAGCAACTCGCGCAGCCGGACAATGAGTTCATCGTAGGATGCATAGGTGACAACTTCGCTGCCAGGTTCGAACAGGCGGCCGACTTCGCCCGAAGCATCGGTCACGAGTACGGCACCACAGCCAGTGGCCTCGAATGTACGCATGTTGCCGGTGAAGCCAGACGTCCTGGCTACGTCGATGTGGAAATTAAGCGTCATCCGCGACTGCGCCAGCACACGGTAGTAGTCCATGGCCCAGACTTCTCCGCGAAGGTGCTTGCGAAGAAGATTGGGAAGAATTCCACTGTCCAGTCCGTAGCCCCACAGGTCGACAGATATTCCGGCGCGCAACAGATCCTTCAGCATTCGCACCCGATAACCGTGGCTGCGACTGGAGAGCCCACCGATGAAAGTGACATCGTACTTCTTGGGCACATTCCCGAGCGCTGCCGCAATGTCGGCGTCGAAAGCCGCATCGAGCCGCTCGGCAGCGAGGCCCATAGTCCGAAAATCCTCGACGAAAGCGTCAACGGAACTGATCACACAACGTATGCCACGCATATCAAGTGCTTTCGGATACGGACATGCGATCCAGGCAAAAATGTTGGGCGTGATTCGGCTCGCCGCCGCCATGAAATCGCCGAAATAATCAAACATGCTGCCCAGGAACATGACGTCCGGGCGAAATGCCTCAATCCTGGCAAGCACCGCCTTGTACTTGGTCTGCGGCGTGACGGATTCGGTTATTCCGGTTTCGGCCAGCCATTTCCCCTGCAACAGGTAGTCATTGCCGATCACCAGTTCGCATTGGTGACCCAATCGACGAAAGTGGTTGCGATAGGAGACAAACGCTCCGTAATAATCCGCCAGCATGGCCTCGAGTGCTTGCTCGTAGGTCAAGCCATCGGCCGGATGCTCAGCATGAAAGGATTTCAGGTACGGCGGATAGTAGTCAGCCAGCAGCAAGATCCTCATGCCCGCGCCACCCGATTGAAAACGCTGGCGATCCTGCCGATCTCCCCCTCGGTCAATTCTGCGCACATCGGTAAACTCACGACCCGACGCGCAAGTCGCTCGGTGACGGGGAACGCCCCCTCGGTCAAACCCAAGCCAGACAAGGCCGGCTGCAAATGCAGCGGAACCGGATAGTGAATGCCGGAAGATATTCCGTCCTCCGCCAGGCTGGTCATGACCTCATCACGATTCGCGACTTCGACAACAAACAGGTGATATGCGGGATCGGACCCCGGGGTCGGTTCCATGAAACACAGGTCTGGCGTCCGGATGGCTTCGCGATAAAGGATCGCGTTGCGTCTGCGCACGGCGGTCCATCGCGCGAGATGACGAAGCTTCACGGACAGCACGGCCGCCTGCAGGCCGTCCATGCGATGGTTGTAGCCGATCACTTCATGTTCATATTTGCCCGTACGGCCGTGGTCGGCCAGCATGCGAGCCTTCCTTGCCACACCCGAGTCCCGCGCCGTTAAGAACCCCGCGTCGCCATACGCGCCGAGATTCTTGCCAGGGTAAAAGCTGAACGTCGCCGCATCTGCCAATGTCCCGGCCATTCGTCCTTTGTAGGTGGCAAGGTGGGCTTGGGCGGCATCCTCCACCACGAACAGCCCGTGGCGCCGCGCGATCCCCGTGATCGCGTCCATCTCGGCGATATTCCCGTACAGGTGAACTGGCAGGATCGCCCGGGTCTTCGGCGTGATCGCCGCTTCGATGCAGGCCGGGTCCATGCAGTGGGTGCGGGCATCCACATCCACGAACACCGGCCTTGCGCCTACCTGGCAAATACCCTCGACCGTCGCTATAAACGTGTGAGGGACCGTAATGACTTCGTCGTCGCGGCCGATCCCAAGCGCCTCGAGCGCTAGGGCTATGGCGGCCGTACCGTTGGAACAGCCGAAGCCGTATGCCGCACCTATCGCGGCCAGGAACTCCGACTCGAAGGCCGCGGCAAACTTTCCCTGAATGAATGCGTTCGACGCGAGAACTTCGCCGATGGCAACATGCACCTCGTCCTTGATGGCAGCATACTGGGCCGACAGGTTGACCAACGGAATCATTGTGATGCCTCTTCGCCATACGGCAGATTGCGTACCAGCCCCAACTGGCTGGCCGGGTTGCCGGCGACGACATGTCCGGGTGCAACATCCCGAGTGACGACGGCGCCCGCGCCGACCAGGCTCCCTTCACCTACAACCAAACCGGGCAATATCGTTGCGTTCGCGCCAATCCTCGCCTTAGAACCGACAACGACGCCGCGCAGATTGCTCTTGGCGTCGGGCGAAGCCGGGTACTTCGCGTTGGTCAGCACGACCCCCGGACCGATCCAGCAAGCATCATGCAGCACCGAATATTCCGGAATGAACGCTCGCGAGTGGATGCGCACGCCGGCACCGATCCTTACATGATGTTCAATGATGCTGTGGGTACCGATGCTGACGTCATCGCCAATTTCGTTGGATTCCCGCAGGAAAGCATGATGCCCCGACGCAAAACCCCGCCCGATGATGTTGCCGGCATAGATCACGCTGTGCGAACGAACCACCGCGCCGTCGCCAATGACAGTTTCGATCGCACCCGGCAAGACCCCGCGCGGCGGGCAGCCAATTACGCAAAAATCCTCGATCACCACATCGCGCCCCAAGCGGACGTTGGGGTAAAGAACGGCGCTTGCAGCAACCCTCATGCTGGGTTCCGGCCAAGACGGCCATGCCGCGGGGCAATGCGCAGAAACACTTCGCGACCGGTTTCAATCGATTCATAGATTGCCGAAATCAACTCAAGCGACTTCCGCCCCTCAAGGCCGTCCACCAATGCGGGGCTGCCCGAAACGATGCAATCAACCACATGCCGCAAATACCGTACATGGCCGAAGCCGTACACATTGGGGGGATTCTCGCGGTACTCCCGCACCACCACCTCATCATCAGCGCGCGCATCGGCAAAGTTCCAGGTCTTCATCTGGTTTACGGCAAACCCGCCGATTTCCACGGAACCGCGCTCGCCGAGAATCGAAATCGAGCCTTCCAGATCTTTGGGGCGCGCGGCCGTGGTGGCCTCGATCAGGCCAAGCGCCCCGTTCGCGAACTTGACCACCACCACACCGGTGTCCTCTGCCTCAATGTCAACCAGTGCGGTGGCTGACTTCGCGA
>JAYSPJ010000590.1:0-3801 GCA_043722155.1 Bradyrhizobium sp. | reverse complement strand
TCGAGGAAATGCGCCTTCACCGCCAGCACCACGATATCCTGCTTGCCGGCTTCCGCCGGCTTGTTGACGGCTTTCATTCTGGCGGTCTGGACCTTGCCGTCATGCCACTCCAGCTTGAGGCCGTTCTTCTGGATCGCGGCGAGATGGGCGCCCTGGTCGATCACGGTGACGTCCTCGCCCGCCAGCGCGAATTTGGCCGCCAGCAGGCCGCCGATGGCGCCGGCGCCGACCACGCATATCTTTTTCTGTTTGGGAGGCGCGCCCAGCAGATACGGACTCGGCAGCACCTGGTCGAACACATTGCCGAGGCTGCCGACGCCGTCGATCACGATATCGACGACGTTATGGGCGTCAGCCATGGTGCCGGCGCCAAGCGAGGTGCCGCAGGCGATGATATCGCCCGGCATCAGCGTCACGTCCCTGGAAATGGCGGCGACCAGCCGGTGCGGCGGAAAGAACATGTCGGCGACGGGATAATTCTGCCGCTCCTTGCCGTTGAGGATGGTCTTGACCGACAGTTTTAGCGGATCGAGACCGGTGGCGATGACGGGGCCAAACACACCGAACGTGTCAAAACTCTTCGCGCGCGCCCATTGTTCGAACGACTTGTCCTTGCGCAGCAGATCGACCGCGGTGACGTCGTTCACGCAGGTATAACCGAAGATATAGTCGCCGGCCTCGGCTTCCGAGATGTTGAAGCATTTCTTGCCGATGACGATTCCGAGTTCGCCCTCGTAGATGATTTTTCCGGCGTAGGTAGCCGGACGCTGGATCGGCTTGTTCGCGGGCCAATAGGCATTCGGCGCCTTGAGAAACCACAGCGGCTCCTTCGGCTCGGTGAAATCGTTCTTGGCCGCGAGCTGGTGGAAATTGTTCCACAGGCAGATCATTTTTGAGGGGTGGCACGGCGTCGAGATCTCAACGTCGGCAAGTTTCAGGGTCTGGCCGCTCGGCTTCGCGCCGGCAAACATCTCGCCGGTATGAACTGTGATGGCATCGCCTTCCAGCGTGCCGAAGCCGGTCTTTCCATCGTGCTCGAAACGGATCCACTTTGCCATCTGCGACCTCCCGGAGCGGTGATGCCAGCGTCGTTCGAATGCGCGGCATGCGTCACTGTAGCCCTCGCGCCTGCTTCCGCAATCATGCACTGCATCATTGGGGACGCCCCCAATGTCGGCTATAGAGGGTGATGGCGACGGCCGGCAAACGGCGCGCCATCAGCGGGAGGATGCCCATGCGAAGCCGGAAATGGTCGAGACGTGACGTGCTCAAGGTAACGGCGGCATCCGCCGCCGGCCTGGTGTTCGCCGAACCGCTGCGGGCCGCGGCGCCGCCGCCGGCGGCGGTCACGCCGGCCTTGATCGAAGCCGCGCGCAAGGAAGGCAAGGTCTCGTTCTACACGGCGCTGGAGCTCAACACCGCCGAGCGGCTGGCGAAGGTTTTCGAGGCCAGGTATCCCGGTATCGCCGTGCGCGTCGAGCGCTCCGGCGCGGAGCGGATTTTCCAGCGCATCGCCCAGGAGCAGGGCAGCGGCATCAAGGCGGTCGACGTCGCCAACTCTACCGACCCCGCGCACTATCTCGACTGGAAGAAGCACGACTGGCTGGCGCCCTATATTCCCGAAGAAGTGGCAAAACATTTTCCCGCCGATCAGATCGATGCGGATGGCATGCACGCGACCTCCTGCGCCTGGATGGAGGTGATCGGTTACAACACCAATCTGGTGAAGCCTGCGGACGCGCCGAAGAGCTACGCCGATCTGCTGGACCCGAAATGGCAGGGCAAGCTCGTCAAGGGGCATCCCGGTTACAGCGGCGCTATCCTGACCGCGACCTTCCTGCTGGCGCGCGATCTGGGCTGGCCCTATCTCGAAAAGCTGGCGCAGCAAAAGGTGATGCAGGTGCAATCGGCGGCCGATCCGCCGAAAAAGATCCTGCTCGGCGAGCGCGCCGTGATGGCCGACGGCAACGACTACAATCTGCTGCTGCTCAAGGATCAGGGCAAGCCGGTCGAGCCGGTGTATCCGGCCGAGGGCTCACCGCTGATCATCGTTCCCTCCGGCATTTTTCGCGGCGCGCCCAATCCGAACGCGGCAAAACTGTTCCAGAGTTTCTTCTTCGGCGCCGAAGCCCAGCAATTGCTGGTCGACACCTTTGCGCACCGCTCGTTCCATGCCCAGGTCAAGGAAAAGCCGGGCCACACGCCGCTGTCGGCGTTGAAACTTCTCAAGGCCGATCCCGCGCAGGTGCAGGCGCAGAGCGAAGCGATCAAGGCGCGCTACAGCAAGCTGTTCGGGGTGTGACGAGGTGAGGGCGCGCATCGGAAGTGAAGCCATGCAGGTCGCAAAATGAGGAAACAGCCTTGCCTTCCGGCTCCCTGCCGTTGTGGTCGAAGTGCTTGGCTTCAAGGAGGGCGATGAGATTGAAATCCATGTCGCCGATGAAGCGTGAATCTCAGCTGACTTCCGAAAATGCCCCCCACCGGAGACCTCACGAGAATTAGGTAAATACAATTGCTCGCTGAACTGGCAAAAGTTCGCGAAGCCAATGCAATCTTTGATTGATTTATGTCAATGACAACAACTTTTCATTGATTATTGGCGCAGTTTGCGGATGCCGGCCCCGGTGTGCGCCGCGCCACCATCATGGGGCCGGCATCCGCAAACCTTCACACAAACCGACTATCTTGCCTTTCGCCAGATCAAGCTGTGCGGCAAGAACCTTTCGGTCCAGATCGAACTGAGTCTTGAATTCCCCGCGAGGCAGCAGGCGGCCGATGGTGTCGATGTCCGCTAATGCCGTCTCAAGCCTGTCAACAGTCGTCGCAAGACCTGCCGTAAGCGAACTCTCTGCCAACTTTTGAAAGGATTCCAGTTGTTGAACAAAGTCTGGAATTATTTGCGATAGGTCTCGACTACGCGGAACGCGCCTCGTCGATGAAATTGCCGGAAAACGGAGAAGCATGCCCATAGGATCCTCTCTCGAAGTGTCCGTGTCGATCCGGTGTTCGATTTTCCGACGGCTTGGCTGAGTTGTCTCAACCCGGCCGAGGGCAATCTCGAGGTCTGAATTCTATGCCGACCGGATGGCGGCGAAGAATCCTTCGACCTGGGTGCGGAGCGTCTCCGATTGCTGCGAGAGCTCATTGGCCGAGGACAGCAGTTGCGTGGCGGTTTGACCGGTTTCGCTCGCGCTCTGACTAACGCCGCTGATATTGCTCGAAACCTCCTGGGTGCCCCGGGCAGCCTCCTGGACGTTGCGCGCGATCTCGGCGGTTGCCATGCCCTGTTCTTCAACGGCCGCCGCGATGGCGGTGGCGATCTCATTCACTGAAGCAATCGTTGCCCCGATTTCCTGGATCGATCCGACGGATTCCTTGGTCGCTTCCTGGATCGCCAGGATCTGCTGGCCGATTTCTCCAGTCGCTCTCGCGGTTTGCTCCGCCAGCGCCTTCACTTCGGAGGCCACCACGGCAAAGCCCCTGCCGGCCTCACCGGCGCGCGCCGCCTCGATGGTGGCATTCAGGGCCAGCAGGTTGGTTTGGCCCGCGATGGTGTTGATAAGCTCGACGACATCGCCGATCTTCTGCGCCGCTTTGGCGAGGTCCTGCATGGTGGCGCCGGATCGGCTGGCCTGTTCCACCGCCATGCCCGTAATTCTGGTGGACTCGGTGACCTGACGGCCGATTTCCCTGACCGACGATGTCAATTCCTCGGTCGAAGCTGCGACCGCCTGCACATTGGTGGACGCCTCTTCCGAAGCCGCCGCAACGGCGGTCGATTGCTGGGTCGATTCTTCGGCG
>JAYSPJ010000589.1:0-15844 GCA_043722155.1 Bradyrhizobium sp. | reverse complement strand
ATACGCTGGTGGAGGACCGCTACGCCTGCTTCGAGGCCGGCATGGACGGATTTCTCATCAAACCGCTCGATCGCGAAAAACTCGCCGACGCGCTGGCCGGGTTGGCTGCCTCGCGGCATCTTGCGGCCTGAGGCCTGTCACCTGCCGGCCATGCGGGCGTCACATGGCTGTTGGATGCGCGTGATGTTTGATCCTCGAAGACCGCACCGATTCGGTGGCGGCCGCGAGGGGATCGATGCAGAACGGCGAATTGGCCCGATCGACGCAGCGCCTGATCCGGATGCTGCGGCCGGAGAATGTCGGAGCCACCGCGCAGGCGGCGATCACCTGGTTCAAGCCGCTTCCGGTCACGCTGGGGCGGCTCGGCCCGCTCGAGGTGCGGCTGGCGCAGGAAAAGCGCGACGTCAGGCGCGCGCAGAAACTGCGCTACCGCGTGTTCTACCAGGACGGCACCGCCATCGCCGATGCCGCGACGCTGCTGGCCCGCCGCGACAAGGATGCGTTCGACAGGATTTGCGATCATCTGATGGTGATCGATCATGCCGCCAAGCCGTCGATGAGCGGCAAGCAACCGGTGGTCGGCACCTACCGCCTGCTGCGCCAGGACGTGGCGGAAAGGAATGGCGGCTTCTACACCGAGAACGAGTTCGACATCGCCGGCCTGATCGATCGCCACGCCGGCCTGCGCTTTCTCGAGCTCGGGCGATCCTGCGTGCTGCCGCGCTATCGCAACAAGCGCACCGTCGAACTGCTGTGGCACGGGATCTGGACCTATGTCCGCCGGCACCGGCTCGACGTCATGATCGGCTGCGCCAGTTTTGAAGGCACCGATCCCGATCGGCTGGCGTTGCCCTTGTCGTTCCTGCATCACTACGCGCAGGCCCCGGAAGCCTGGCGCGCCAGCGCGCATCCCGCCATCCGGGTCGAGATGAACCGGATGGCGAAGGAGGCCATCGATCCGAAGGCAGCGCTTCACGAACTGCCGCCTCTGATCAAGGGATATCTGCGGTTAGGAGCCTTTGTCGGCGACGGCGCCGTGATCGATCATCAGTTCGGCACCACGGACGTGCTGATCGTCATGCCGGTGTCGGCGATCAGCGCCCGCTACATCGAGCACTTTGGGGTCGATGCATCGCGGCATGCAGCCTGACGCGTTGGCCTAGAGCCGCCGCAGCGCCACGGTTTCGACCACGTGATCGGCGCCCTTTTTCAGGATCAGCGTCGCCCGCGGCCGGGTCGGCAGGATGTTGTCTTCGAGGTTGGCGAGGTTGGTGCGCTCCCAGATCGCCAGCGCGGTGGCGGTGGCTTCTTCGTCGGACAGCAGCGCATAGCGATGGAAATACGATCGCGGGTCGGTAAACGCGGTGTCGCGCAGCGCCAGAAAGCGCCGGACGTACCAGTCGCGCAGCACCGGTTCGTCGGCATCGATATAGACCGAGAAATCGAAGAAATCCGAAACCACCGCAACCGCCTTGCCATCCCGCGGCAGCCGTCCGGTCTGCAAGACATTGACGCCTTCGACGATCAGGATATCCGGCCGGTCGATCTCGATCCATTCATTCGGAATGATGTCGTAGGTCAGATGCGAATAGACCGGCGCCCGCACCAGCCGCCGTCCCGCCTTGATATCGCTCAGGAACGCCAGCAGCATCGGGAGGTCGTAGCTCTCCGGAAAGCCCTTCTTCTGCATCAGCCCTTGGCGTTCCAGCACCGCATTGGGGAACAGAAAGCCGTCGGTGGTCACGAGATCCACCTTGGGCCGCGGCGACCACCGCGCCAGCAGAGCCTGCAGCACACGCGCGGTGGTGGATTTTCCGACAGCGACCGATCCGGCGACTCCGATGATGTAGGGCACCTTCCGATCGCGAATGCCAAGAAATTGCCGTTGCGCCTGATAGAGCCGGAGGGTTGCGTCGACATAGATCGACAGCAATCGCGACAGCGGCAGGAAGATGTCCTCGACCTCTTTCAAGTCGAGGCGATCATGCAACGAGCGCAGCCGCTCGAACTCGCCCGGCTCCAGCGTCATCGGGGTATCGTCGCGCAGGCGCGCCCACTGCTCCCGCGAGAATATCCGGTATGGATTGTATTGTTGATCCGGTGCCCGAATGTCCATCCAGCCGCCTCTAGCGTTGCCCTTGGCTCTTAAGTGTCGCGCTTGCGCGCGGCCTTCTCTTCCAGTCCGGACGTGCCTGTGCGCTGTGACAGCGCGGCCTCGACCTCTTCAAGTCTCACGCCGCGCGACTTCAGAAGCACCAGCAAATGGAACAGCAGGTCCGCGCTCTCGTTGATGAGGTTACCGCGATCGTTCTCGACCGCAGCAATCACGGTTTCCACCGCTTCCTCGCCAAGCTTCTTGGCGCAATGCTCGGAACCCTTGTCCAGGAGCTTGCGGGTGTAGGACGCCTCTCCTCCCGACGCCGCGCGGGCATCGATGGTAGCGGCGAGATCGTGGATCGTGAAACGCGGCATCAACTCAAACTCAACTCGCGCCACCGGCGGGATCGCGGCGCTCTTCAGCTGCGGGATGTAGCACTTCTGTCACAAGGAGTCGTCAGGGATCGAGCCGCATCGGCAGGCCGGCACGCACCATGTGGTCCTTGGCCTGACGTATGGTAAATTCCCCGAAGTGAAATATCGACGCCGCCAGCACCGCGGTCGCATGGCCCTGCCGGATGCCGTCGACCAGATGATCGAGATTGCCGACCCCGCCGGAGGCGATGACCGGCACCCGGATGCTGTCCGCCACGGCCTGGGTCAGCGGCAGGTCAAAACCCTGCCTGGTGCCGTCCCGGTCCATCGACGTCAGCAGGATTTCGCCGGCGCCGAGCGAGACCACTTCCTGGGCGTATTCGATGGCATCGATCCCGGTGGAATTGCGGCCGCCATGGGTAAAGATTTCCCAGCGCTCGCCGCCGCCACTGCGCTTGACGCGCTTGGCGTCGATCGCCACCACAATGCACTGATCGCCGAATTTCTCCGCGGCTTCCTTGACGAATTCGCGGCGGCTGACGGCGGCGCTGTTGATCGACACCTTGTCAGCACCCGATCGCAGCAGCATCTTGATGTCGTCGACGGTGCGGACCCCGCCGCCCACGGTCAGCGGCATGAAGCAGGCTTCCGCCGTGCGCCGGACCACCTCCATCATGGTGCCGCGATTTTCATGCGTGGCGGTAATGTCGAGAAAGCAAAGCTCGTCGGCGCCGGCGGCGTCATAGGCGATGGCCGCCTCGACAGGATCGCCGGCGTCGCGAAGATCGACAAAGTTGACACCCTTGACGACCCGGCCGTCCTTGACGTCGAGACAGGGAATCACGCGGACCTTGAACATTGATGTCTCCTAGACCGCGGCGCGCGCGCTGCGGATCAGCGCCAGCGCGGCCGCAGGATCGAGACGGCCGTCATAGAGCGCGCGGCCCGCGATCGCGCCGGCGAGTTTCCCGGCGCGCGGCGCCAGCAGCGCCTTGACGTCCTCGATCGAGGCAAAACCGCCCGAAGCGATGACGGGGATGGAGATGCGTTCGGCAAGCTCGATGGTGGCATCGAGATTGAGGCCTTTCAGCAGGCCGTCGCGCGCGATATCGGTGAAGATGATCGCGGCGACGCCGGCATCCTCGAAACGCTGCGCGATTTCGAGCACGGTGACCTGCGAGGTCTCGGCCCAGCCCTCAACCGCGACCTTGCCGTCGCGCGCGTCGAGACCGACCGCGACGCGGCCGGAGAATTTTTTTGCCGCGCCCTTCACCAGCTCGGGATCGCGCACCGCCGCGGTGCCGATGATGACGCGGGTGACACCCTTGGCGAGCCATGCCTCGACGGTGGCGAGATCACGAATTCCGCCGCCGAGCTGCACCGGCATGGCGACGGCCTCAAGCATCGACTCGACGGCAGCCGCGTTCATCGGCTTGCCGGCAAAGGCGCCATCGAGATCGACCACGTGCAGATAATCGAAACCCTGCGCAGCAAAGCTCCGCGCCTGCGCTGCGGGTTCGAGGTTGAACACCGTGGCGCGCGCCATGTCGCCTTGTTCGAGGCGCACGCACTGGCCGTTCTTCAGGTCGATGGCGGGAAAAAGGATCACGGCTTCCATCTCAAAAAGTTCGAAATCAGGGCCAGTCCGAAACGCTGGCTCTTCTCCGGGTGAAACTGGGTGCCGATCGCAGTGTCCTTGCCGACCATCGCCGTCACCGGCCCGCCGTAATCGGCGCGCGCCAGCACTTCCGCCTCGTTGGTGGCATTGAGGTGATAGGAGTGCACGAAATAGGCGTGGCGGCCTTTTGGGCCCAGCGGCAGCCGTTCGAGCACCGGATGCTCCCGGACCATGTCGAGCGTGTTCCAGCCCATGTGTGGAATTTTCAGGTTCTCCTCGCGCGGGGAAATCTTTTCGACGTCGCCCGCGATCCAGTTGAAACCGTCGGTGGTGACGTGCTCCTTGCCGCGGGTCGCCATCAACTGCATGCCGACGCAGATGCCGAAAAACGGCCGCGCCTTGTTGCGCACCGCTTCGGTCATCGCCTCGATCATGCCGTCGAGCGCATCCAGCCCCCGGCGGCAGTCGGCGAAAGCACCGACCCCGGGCAGCACGATGCGATCGGCGCGATATACCGTTTCGGGATCGCGGGTCACCACGATCTTTTCCGGCACATCCATGCTGCGCGCCGCGCGCTCGAACGCTTTCGCGGCGGAGTGCAGATTGCCGGAGCCGTAATCGATGATGGCAACGCTCACCGCGAGCCTCCCGGTTCCGGAAACAATCCGATGATCTCGCTTTGCGGCAACGGCGGCGGCCGCGAAAACGGCTGGCCCGGAATATCCCGCGTCGCTGGCGGGCCGCCGCGTTCGACCGCCAGTTGATCGTTAACAAGCGCGCGCTGCTTGGCGGTCCAGCGATCGAAAAACCGCCGCTCGGCGGATTCCTCGTCGTCGGCCACCACGATATCGAACTGGCGCCAGTTGCGTCGCGACAGGGTCCAGCGCCGCAGGCTCGCCGCTTCAAATCCCATCAGCAGCGCCAGCATGACGTCGACCAGGAAGATCGCGTTCCCGCCGGCGCCGAGCGCCGCCATTCCGAAATCGACCGCGACCATCACGACAATCCAGCCGATCAGCGCCAGCCACAGCCGATGCCAAGCCAGCCAGACCGGGCCCAAGAGGGCGGCCCAGATATGAAAGCCGTCACGAACGAAGGCGAACTTGTCGGTCGCCCGAATACCCAGATCGTTCATTACCGGAGCATGAACCGTGTAAACCGGCATCGCATCCCTCCGCCGAGAACCTTTAGTTTGAGCATGATCTTTTCGGAAAACCGGCTCCCACTTTTCCGGATCATGCTCGAAAATCAGCCGCCGAGCTGACCCTTGGTGGACGGCACTTCGCCCGCGGCGCGCGGATCGATCGCGACGGCCGTACGCAACGCCCTCGCCAGACCCTTGAAGCAGGATTCGGCGATATGATGGCTGTTCTCGCCATATAGGGTCTCGACGTGCAAAGTCACGCCGGCGTTGATCGCAAAGGCGTTGAACCATTCGCGCACCAGTTCGGTATCGAACGTGCCGACCTTGTCGCGCGGAAACTCAACCTTGAACACCAGCACCGGCCGGCCGGAAATGTCGATCACGACCCGCGACAGCGTCTCGTCCATCGGCATGTGGACCCCCGCATAGCGGGTGATGCCGGCCATGTTGCCGAGCGCCTGCTTCACCGCCTGCCCGATCGCGATGCCGACATCCTCTGTGGTGTGATGGTCGTCGATGTGGAGGTCGCCAGCCGCCTTCACGGTCAGGTCGATACGCGAATGCCGGGCCAGGAGATCGAGCATATGATCGAAAAAGCCGACCCCGGTCGCGACGTTGGACACGCCTGTTCCGTCGAGGTTTACGGTAACCTCGATATCGGTTTCTTTGGTCTTGCGCTTGATGGTCGCCGTGCGCATGAAAACTGCTTTCTCTTGGGCCCTTGGCCGAAACGCGGCCCTTTTAACAGGCTGATGCCGCCTTCGCTACTGCGGGATAGCCCGCTGGACGCCGAACTTCGCCCTATGGTGACCGGAATCCGCCCCCAAACCGCTGCGATTGTAACCGCGGCTGCGAACCCCTAAATCTGGGCGAACGCGAGGTACAGCATGCAGGAATCACAATCCCAGTCGCCGGTCTGGCACGGCACCACGATCTTGACGGTCCGCAAGGGCGGCAAGGTGGTGATCGGCGGCGACGGCCAGGTCTCGATCGGCCAGACCATCATCAAAGGCAACGCCAAAAAGGTCCGCAAACTCGGCAAGGGCGACGTGATCGGCGGTTTTGCCGGCGCCACTGCGGACGCCTTCACACTGTTCGAGCGGCTGGAAAGCAAGCTCGAGCAATATCCGGGGCAATTGACCCGCGCGGCGGTCGAGCTCGCGAAGGACTGGCGTACCGACCGCTATCTGCGCCGGCTGGAAGCGATGATGATCGTTGCCGACAAGGATGTCTCTCTGGTTTTGACCGGCACCGGCGACGTGCTGGAGCCGGAAACCGGCGTGATGGCGATCGGCTCCGGCGGCAATTATGCCCTGGCGGCCGCCCGCGCCCTGGTCGATTCCGACAAGGACGCCGAGACCATCGTGCGCCGCGCGCTCGATATCGCCGCCGACATCTGCGTCTATACCAACCGCAACGTGACCCTCGAGATGCTGTGAGGGATGGCTGATCGATGGCGCCGACGTTTTCCGTCCGATGAACGGCCTTGCCTGCTGATGGTCCGCAACCCGTGACCCCTGAGCGCAACGCCGTCCCACGCTGCTGCTTGTGTCAGCAACATTTTGAACCTAGCTAGGATCCATGACCGACTTCTCTCCCCGTGAAATCGTTTCCGAACTCGACCGCTTCATCGTCGGCCAGGCCGACGCCAAGCGCGCGGTCTCCATCGCGCTGCGCAACCGCTGGCGGAGGCTGCAGCTCACCGGCCTGTTGCGCGAGGAAGTGCTGCCGAAAAACATCCTGATGATCGGGCCGACCGGCGTCGGCAAGACCGAGATCGCGCGGCGGCTGGCGAAACTGGCCGGAGCGCCGTTCATCAAGGTCGAAGCCACCAAATTCACCGAGGTCGGCTATGTCGGCCGCGACGTCGAGCAGATCATCCGCGACCTCGTCGAGGTCGCGATCGCGCAAACCCGCGAACGCAAGCGCAAGGACGTGCAGGCCCGCGCGCAACTCGCCGCCGAGGAACGCGTGCTCGATGCCCTGGTCGGCCCCGGCTCCGGCGTCGCGACCCGCGATTCGTTTCGCAAGAAACTGCGCGCCGGCGAGCTCAACGACAAGGAAATCGAGATCGAGACGCAATCCTCCGGCGGCACCCCGATGTTCGAAATCCCGGGGATGCCGGGAGCGCAGCTGGGTGCGATCTCGATCGGCGATATCTTCGGCAAAATGGGCGGACGGACCAAAACGCGCCGCCTGACGGTTGCGGATTCTCACGAGCTTCTGGTCAACGAGGAGTCCGACAAGCTACTGGATAATGATCAGCTGGTGCAGGAATCGATCCATGCAGTCGAGAACAACGGCATCGTGTTTCTCGACGAGATCGACAAGATCTGCGTGCGCGACGGCCGAACCGGCGGCGATGTCTCGCGCGAAGGCGTGCAGCGCGACCTGCTGCCGCTGATCGAGGGCACCACGGTCTCGACCAAGCACGGCGCCGTCAAGACCGACCACATCCTGTTCATCGCCTCAGGCGCGTTTCACATCGCAAAGCCGTCGGACCTGTTGCCGGAACTGCAGGGCCGGCTGCCGATCCGCGTCGAGCTGGATGCCCTGACCCGCGACGACATGCGCCGCATCCTGACCGAGCCCGAGGCGTCGCTGATCAAGCAATATGTCGCGCTGCTGCAGACCGAAGGCGTCACGCTCGATATCACCGACGACGCCATCGACGCGCTTGCGGACGTGGCCGTTGCGGTCAACTCCACGGTTGAGAATATCGGCGCGCGGCGGTTGCAGACCGTAATGGAGCGCGTGCTCGACGAGATCTCCTTCGCCGCACCGGACCGCCATGGCGAGACCATCCAGATCGATGCCGCCTATGTGCAGAAGCATGTCGGCGACCTCGCCAAAAATACCGATTTGAGCCGGTTTATTCTGTAAATTGCACAGTTAACATCGTCGTCCCTGCGAAAGCAGGGACCCAATAACCACAGGGGTCCGTTGTTGTATCGGATGGCGAACCAGCCTTGGCAAACACGTGGGCCGGTGGTTATGGATCCCGGCTCGCGCTTCGCTTGGCCGGGGCGACGATGAATCCTTATCTGCGATTGCGGGAAAATCCTTGGCGGCTGATGCTTGCGGTCAACACCGCGGTTCTCATCGGCGTCTTTCTCTACAAGCTGCCGCGCGAGCCCTATGTCCCCTACATCCATCTTTTGGTCGACTATCATTTCGGTTTTACAAAACGCGCGCTGATCGGCGCGGTCGTCTCGCTGTTTTTCACCAAGGTGCCGGTGTGGCTGGTGTTCGCACTGTCAGGCGCGGTGTGGCTGATCACGCTCGCTTTATTCGCAAGACTGTTCCGGCGAACCTTTGGCTTTGACGAAACCCGGCTGCCGCTGTTCGTATTCATGGCCGGCTCGCCGTTCTTCCTGAAGAATTTCATGCACACGCTCGGGCATTTCGATATCTACGGCGCTGCGCTTGCGATTGGTCTGCTGCTGGTGCCGGCGCGCTCGATTCTGTTCGTCTTGCTGGCCGCCGCGGCGTCGATCATCCTGATTCTGATCCATCACATTCATCTCTTGATGTACGTGCCGACCATCGCGGTCATCGTGGTGTTGCGTTATTATCTGGTGCTGGGAGTGACCCGGCAAAGTGCCATTGTCGGAATCGCCGCGACCTTCGCGGTCAGTCTGCTGTTCTTCGTTGCGCAATTCTGGGGATCACTGGCGATCCCAGAGGCGGAGTTCGTTCAGCACCTGCAGGGCCGCATGGCCGATCCCGCCCGAACCAACCTTCTGAGCTTCAGCTTCATCTGGTATCAATCTCTCTCGCAGGAGATCCGCGATACCTGGGAACGCATGCCATCGAATCTGCTGGGCGTGCCGGTGTTCGCACTCTTGATCTGGCTGCACGCTCCGCTCTGGAAATATTTTGCCGGCCTGATCCGGTCGCTCTCGGATCAACTCCACCGCCGTATCGTCATCGCCGCGATCGTTGCGGTAAGTGCCGCATATCTGGTGATGTTCGCGATCGTATTCGATTACTCACGCTGGATTTCGAACTGGGCGGTCTGCATGTTCCTGATCCTGCATGCGGTCAAGACCTTGCCTGCCTCACGCGAAATCCCGCTGATATCGAGTGATGATCGAAAGACCATCCTTCTTGGCTGGATCGTGACGCTGATCCCGCGCGTCGGAATCGTCCGGCCGTTCTGAACGGTTCACATCCGGGATGTGAAACGCTCACATCCGGGATCGCCGTACCCGCACATAAAGTGCGCCCTCGCCGCCATGACCAATATGCGCTTCCTCAAAGCCGACCACCAGCGAACGGAACTCCGGCAGGCTCAGCCATTGCGGCACCTGACGGCGCAGCACCCCGCGCTCGGATTCGGCGCCTATCTTGCCTTTCCCGGTGATGACGAGCACGAAGGTCAGGCCCTCGCTGTGGGCGCGCTGCAGAAAGCCGAACAGAACGCGGTGGGCGCGGGTCTGCGTCATGCCGTGCAAATCGAGCCGGGCATCGATCTCCTTGCGGCCGCGGGACAGTTGCGACCGCTCGCGACGCCCGAGTGGCGCCAGCGGCGGAGCGGCCGGCGGCAACGCGGGTCTTGATACTCGCGGAATTTTGAGCGGCGGAAGTTGCTTCAGCGGACTTGCGGATTTTGCGGTGTCCGGCGTAGCGGAATCCGGTGGCGCAGCACGCACCTTGGCGGCGCGCGCCCTTTTGCGCAGCGGTTTGGTCTGCTTGGCGACACTTTCCCACAGCGCGCGCTCTTCCTCGCTCAGGCTGCGCCTGCGCCGCGGCGGCGCGGACAATTCCGGGATCGGGGTCGAGGGCGGACGCTTCATCGGCCGCGGCGGTAATGGCGATGATGACGGTAACGATGGCGGCGCGCGTCGCGACTCGGGGCGATGCTGGGCCGCGCTTCCGGCAACGGGACGGGCTTCGCGACTGCCGGCGGCGGCGGCGGCACAGCCTGCGCGACGGCTGCGGGAGGTTGCGCGGCCGCGGGCGCGGCATTCTTCGCAGGGTCCTTGGCGCTGACGGCGACCTTTGGGCTGGCGGCAGCAGAGGCCTCCGTCGGCCTCTGGTCTTTGGGCTGATCCTTCAACGGATCGACCTGCGGAAACAGCTTTGCTATTTTTGCCGAAGGCCGTTCGTCCGGCACCGGCATCTTGCGACCCCTCGCCACCGGATCGAGGCTGTTCGGGATCAGGATGACGAAGCGTGCATTGTGCCGGAACCGGCCGGACACTCGGCCGGCCTCGGCACCGGCGCCGAAATAGAGATCGGCGCGCGCGGGACCGACGATCGCCGACCCGGTGTCCTGCGCGATCATCAGCCGGCGGAACGGCGTCTTCGATTGCTCCGATTCGATCGGCAGCTCGCCCTCGATGAAGAACGGCGTGCCGTAAACATGCAGCGCCTTGTCGACGGCGATCGAGCGGCCCGGTGTCAGCGGAACGCCCTGCGCGCCCACCGCTTCATCCTTGTCGGAAAGGTTCACTTCACGAAAGAACACGTAAGAGCGGTTCTGTCGCCGCAATTCATTGGCGCCATCAGGGTTTTGCTCCATCCACTCCCGGATCTTCTGCATCGACATCTGATCCTTCGGGATGATGTTGCGCTCGATCAGGATGCGCCCGACCGGCGTATAGGGATAGCCATTATGCGCGTCGTAATTGATGCGGACGGTGGAGCCGTCCTCGAGACGCACCCGGGCCGAGCCCTGGATCTGCGTGAACAGCAAATCGGTCTGGTTCTTCAGCCAGCAGATTTCGAGGCCGCGGCCGGCAATCGCGCCGTCCTCGATTTCGGCGCGATCGTAATAGGGCACGAGCTTGCGGCGGCCTACCTTGCGGAACACCTGGCCCTTGTTGGGCAAGCCCGCAGAACTTTGCCTGGCGCCGCGGACGAACAGATTGGAAGGGCGGCGATAGACCGGCACGGTGTAGACGTCGGTCTGCGTCCTGGAGCCGTCGATGATGGGCTCGTAGTAGCCGGTGACAAAACCCTCGCCCTCGCCAAGCCGCGAGATTCGCAAAGCAAGGAAATGCTCCTCGAAATAGGCCCTCGCCTTGCCGCCGTCGGCAATATCGAGAGCTCTGGCGATCCTGCAGGGATCGCGCAGCGAGGTGCCCAATGCCTTCGGGTCGGCGGGAGGTCTTCGTTGCGCCGCGATCGGCCTGCAGCTCGTGCGAAACGCCTTGTAGGCCAGCAGATGATCGTCCTCGCTCCAGCCCGCGATATCGGCCCACGCGACTGGTGCATACTGGCTGCCGCCGATCTCAAAAGGCCAGGCGAGACGAGGATATGGCAGGGGACGGGCATCTGGAAGATGCGGGCGCGCGTGATGCGAAGCATGGGAACGATGCGCGGCGAACCCGCTCGATGGAGCCAGCGACAATGCAGCAGCGATCACGCCAAGCCCGAGGGCGTACCGGCCGGCGCCGCGCGCGTTATTGAGCGCTTCCCGTGCCAACCAGCTTCCAGTTCGGATCGCGTGAGGTAATGTCGCGGGCGAAGGTCCAAACATCGGTGATATCGGCGACTTTTTCCGCATTGCCGTCGACGATCGTGCCGGCCTTGTCGCGGGTGACCGAGATCATCTGCGACACGAAGCGAACGGTCAGCTGTGCCGCGCGATCGCGGGCTTCCGCACCTACCAGCTCGGCCTTGTCGATCGAAACGAATCGCGTTTCCGTCTTCTGCTCGTGCTTCTCGCGATCCCTGATCACGGTCTCGAAACTCTCATAGACCTCGGACGACAGAAGATCCTTCAGCGCGCGGCGGTCGCCATTGGCGAAAGCCAGCACGATCATCTCGTAGGCACTCTTCGCGCCGCTGATGAAATGCCGGGGATCGAACGAGGAATCCTGGGCGGCAATGGCGTCGAGTCCCTGCGCCAGCGGCGTGCCCGGCTCGGCCAAACCCTTCCAGCGGTCGGTCGGGGGGACAACATCCGCGGTTGGCGCCGACGGCGCCTGGTCGATCACCGCGCCCGGGATCGGCACCACATTATTGTTGTCCTGCGCCCCATGCAGCACGTTGCGCGCCGCGCGATCGAAGGGCGGCCGCTCGTTTCCGGTGCGCTGCCCGAGAACGTTACGCAGGCGCAGGAAGATAAAGACCGCCAGCGCCAGGAAGATGATGGTGTAAATATCCACGTCGCATTCGCTTTCTGGTCTGCACCGGCGATGTGGCCGGCGGTAGAGCGTTTCGATCAGGAAACGGCAGAGATTAAGTCATGGAATGGGTCTGCAACATGTAGGCACGAAACCCGGCATGGCCAATGGCTCGTTCGGGCATGAAAAGCCATGCCCTTGGAAATAGGCCAAGCCAAGGCTCTTGCCCGTTTGCCATAAAGGAATAGTAGCAAGTTTTTGCCGCGAGTGGAAACCCGATCATGTCCGGAAATCGCGCATATTCAACAATTTAGGGCCTACCAGTCCGGTTCGGCCTGCCCACCCGATGCGTTATCGCCGCAGCCGGCCGGTCCCTTGGGCGCCTGAAACGGCTGCAGGCGATTGTCGTCTTGTGGAACGAGGCGCGGCTATGATAGCCACTCGCCCCGACATCGGCCTTTTCGCACCTCACGAGCGAATTCAGACGTAGAATTCGTCCCGCTCGGCTCCAGGAGAGATTTTCATGACTAACGGTAACGGCGCTCCTCCCGAGGCGGCCCCTCCTCCCCAGTTGAACGTGCTGGCGCAGTATACCAAAGACCTGTCGTTCGAGAATCCGAACGCGCCGGCCTCGCTGGCGCCGCAGCAGCAGCAGCCCGCGATCAATATCCAGATCAACGTCACCGCCAACAATATCGCCGAAAACGAGTTCGAAGTGACGCTTTCGGTCGAGGGCAAGGCCGAAAACGGCGGCAAGGTGATGTTCAGCTTCGATCTCGCCTATGCCGGCGTGTTCCGGATCATGAACGTGCCGCAGGAAAACCTGCATCCGCTAGTCATGATCGAATGCCCGCGGCTGCTGTTCCCGTTCGCGCGCGAGATCATCGCGACGGCGGTGCGCGACGGCGGGTTCCCCCCGCTGATGCTGGATCCGGTCGATTTCGTCGGCCTGTATCGCCAGAATCTGGAACGGCAAGCTGCGGCGCAGGCCGGACAGGCCAAACCGAGCTAACGCACGACGATTCTTACGGAATACGCGCTCAACCGCCCAGAAAATCGCTCCAGATCGGCTTGTCGCCCAGCGTAGCGACAAAAGCCCGATGGGCCCCGCGGTCTTCATCGGTGACGCGCGGCGCCAGCGGCACCTCGCGGATCCGCCGCGGCATTTCGCCGTACCCGCCGGCGCGCGTATCGCGGGTCTCCGTTGCCAGAATTAGCTGCGACTGCCGGGCTCCGATCAGGTCGATATAGACCTCGGCCAAAAGCTCGGCGTCGAGCAAGGCGCCATGCTTGGTGCGGCGGGAATTGTCGATCGCGTAGCGCGAGCAGAGATCGTCGAGCCGGTTCGACACCCCCGGATGCTTGCGCCGCGCCAGCAGCAGCGTGTCGACCAGCCGGTCGCGGACGATCGGTGGCCGCTTGATGCGATCGAGCTCGGCATTGATGAAGCCGATATCGAACGACGCGTTGTGGATCACCAGCGGCGCGTCGGCGATGAATTCCAGGAACTCCTCGACCACATGGGCGAACAGCGGCTTGTCGGCGAGGAACTCGCTGGAAAGGCCGTGCACGGCGAAGGCCTCGGCCGGCATGGCGCGTTCCGGATTGATATGCCGGTGAAAGGTCTGCCCGGTCGGCATGCAATTGATCATCTCGACGCAGCCGATTTCAACCAGCCGGTCGCCGCGCTGCGGGTCGAGGCCGGTGGTTTCGGTATCGAGAACGATTTCGCGCATGGGTCCGGTCCGGAAGACGGCGAATCAGTTGCGCCGCTGTGGCATTTTAACAACCTGTTGCAGAATGTCGCGGATTTGGGCCCGCACCGGGTCAAGACCGTGCGATGTATCCACCACGAAATCCGCGCGCTTGCGTTTTTCGGCGTCGGGCAGTTGCCGCGCCAGGATCGAATCGAGCGCTTCGCTGGTCATGGTGCCCCGTGCCATGATTCGGGCGCGCTGGTTCTCCGGCGAGGTCGTCACCACCACCACCGCATCGACGCGCCTCTCACCCCCGGTCTCGTACAGCAAGGGCACGTCGACCACCGCCACCGGTGCGCCGCATTGCGCGGCTTCGTCAAAGAATTTTTGCCGCGAGGCGCCCAGCATCGGATGGACGATTTGCTCGAGCTGCTTCATCGCGGCGGCATCGTGCACCACGCGCGCCGAAAGTTTCTGACGATCGACCTTGCCGTCGGCGGTGGTGCCGGGAAATGCCGCTTCGATCGCGGGCGCCGCCTCGCCCTCGTATAATTTGTGAACGGTCGCATCGGCGTCGTAGACCGGGACGCCGGCTTCCGCGAACAGCTTTGCGGTGGTGGATTTACCCATTCCGATCGAACCGGTCAGCCCAAGAATTTTCATTCAACGTTCACCATTCGCTGTTCCCAGGACTCGTTGTCAGACACCGAGCAGCCGCTCGCCGCGCAGAAAAGCAAGCAAAGGCAGCAGCGGCAATCCGAGGATGGTGAAGTGATCGCCTTCGATGCAATCGAACAAATGCACCCCCAGCCCTTCAAGCTGGTAGGCGCCGACGCTTGAGGCAACCGCCTCTCCGGCTTCGTCCAGATAGCATTGGATTTCAGCCCCGCTGAGCTGCCGCATGGTCATGCGCGCGATAGCCGTGTTTTCGAATAATATCTTGCCGTCGCGCGCCACCGCAACGGCGGAGTGCAGTTCATGGCTGCGACCGGCAAGGTCGCGCAATTGCCCGGCCGCCTGGCCGCGGCCGGCCGGCTTGCTGAACAGCCGATTGCCCAGCGCCAGCGTCTGGTCGGCGCCGACGACATATTTTCCGGGCTGGCGCCTCGACACAGCTTGCGCTTTCTCGCGCGCAAGAAGAGCAGCTATTTCACCAGGCGCTATCAGGCCAGAAGCTTGCTGCACGCCCCGCTCATCGAGCTCGGCCGGAACGGTTTCGAAATCAATACCGGCATTGGCCAGCAGCATTTGCCGTGCGCCGCTCTGCGACGCCAGGATCAATGGATCTTTGCCGCGCCACAGCGTCATTCAGAAATCCGCTGCCGTTGCCGGTCGGTGAACAATTTCAGTATCGCAGCCGCAGTCTCCTCGATCGATCGCCGCGTCACGTCAAGCTGGGCCCAGTTGAATTTGGCGCTCAATCGCCGTGCGAAGGCGACCTCGTCGGTAACGGATTGCCGATCGATATAGGTGTCGTTATCCCGGTCACCCATGCTCAGCAGCCGGTTCTGCCGGACCTGAATGAGACGCTCGGGCGTGGCGTGAAGGCTCACCACCAACGGCTTTTTCAAGGTCTCCAGCTGATGCGGGATGGGGATGCCCGGCACCAGCGGCACATTCGCGGTGCGAATACCGCGATTGGCGAGATAGATCGAAGTCGGTGTTTTCGAGGTGCGGGACACACCGACCAGGATGACCTCGGCCTCCTCCAGTCCTTCGACATGCTGGCCGTCATCATGGATCATCGTATAATTCAGCGCGTCGATCCGCTTGAAGTACTCCGCATTCAATACGTGTTGCGCGCCGACGCGTCCCGTCGTGGCAGCACCCAGATAGG
>JAYSPJ010000588.1:0-3740 GCA_043722155.1 Bradyrhizobium sp. | reverse complement strand
GGTCTGGTCACGCAATGGCCTGGAAGCGGAGGCCTCGCCCAAGACCAGTTTTACACCGCCGTCGTGACCGACCGTCGATCGGAGTGCGAGGCTGCCCGCCGAAACCGCGGTCTTGACGGTCACACCGGCATTCGCGGCCTTGTCGGCTTTCGCCGCTGGCGGCGCATCCGAATTCGGCTCGCTGGCCGCGCTCGGCTGCGGCACGGCCTTCTGTTCGGCGAGCAGGGGATGCGAAAACATGGCCGGGGTTATTTCGCCGGGAGTGACGATGACCCGCGCGCCCATCCTGGTCCAGTTCCACATCCGGCTGGCGAAAGCCATCGGCATGCGGATGCAGCCGTGCGACGCCGGGTAACCCGGCAGCACGCCGGCATGCATCGCGATGCCGGACCAGGTGATCCGCTGCATGAACGGCATCGGCGCGCCGCTGTAGATGTTGGAATGGTGCAGCCTGTGCTTTTGAATGATGCTGAAGACGCCCATCGGCGTCGGATGGCCCTTCATGCCCGTGGAGATCGGCGTTGCCGCGAAAAATCCGTTGGCGTCGTAGATTTTCAGGGTTTGCCTGTCGATCGAGATCGCGATGATCAGCGGGCCCCGCGGTTTGACCGAATCCTTCGGCGCCTCGACCTTCTTGGCCTGACGGGGACGAATCCGCTGCTGCCGCTGTGGTGGCGCCGCCGGCCGGCCTTGCGAAAATCCGGTTGCGTTATCCGACCAGTAATACAGCGCGGCTTCCGCAGGGGAAGCCAGGCCGATCGCTCCGGCCGCCGTCAAAACCGCAATTTGCCAAAACCGTTCGGTCGCAATCGCCGCAATAGGAATCTGATGCCAGCCCACCCGCAATATCCTCGAATCCCGGTCTTGAAGGTTTAGTTGTCGCAGAGGCACAACGCGTTCACCAGCATTGGCCCGGTGAATCCTGCGATTTTCGCTCCAAGCGTAGCAAAAAGGCCTCACATCCAGTTAAACCGGCCGCGGCCTTGGCCGCCGCCGAACCTTCCTGCGGGGTGTCAGCGCACCTACATGGATGGAACCCCCGCCACGGAGATATCCATGACATCGCAAGCCTTCCGCCAGTATGACGTCAGATGGAGGCTTTGGGCCTTGCTGGCGCTTGTCTTTGCGTTGTGGCCGGCCGCGCCGGCCGCCGCCGCCGACGAGCCGGACCTGATCTTCCGCCGCTCGACCGTGTTCAAGTGGATCAGCCCCAACGACAAGCTCGCGACCTATGGCGTCGACGATCCCGAGGTCGAGGGTGTGGCCTGCCATTTCACGGTGCCAGAGAAGGGCGGCTTCAAGGGCTGGCTCGGGCTGGCCGAGGAAGTCTCCGACATTTCATTGGCATGCCGCCAGATTGGTCCAATTCGCTTCAAGGCGAAATCGGAGCAGGGCGAAGATATGTTCCGGCAGCGGCGCTCGCTGTTCTTCAAGAAGATGCAGATCGTCCGCGGCTGCGACGCCAAGCGGAACGTGCTGGTCTATATGGTATATTCGGACAGACTGATCGAAGGATCGCCGAAGAACTCGACCTCTTCTGTGCCGATCATGCCATGGGGAGCCGCCGACGTCGCGGTTCAGAAATGCGGCGAGTTCATTCAGTAAGCGGGCGCCAAATCCCGAGGCTATCGCTTGGCCGACCCAGGACGCACCCATGGTTCGGAACTGGCCTTGGGGTCACGGCAGCCCACCAGCTGGACGAATTTCTGCGGCGTCGAGGTGTTGCCGCTGTCGCCGCATTGCTGCGACATCGCGCCACAATTCCCCGGCCGTTTCATCCTGACGGTATTGGGAGCTTCGATCCGTAGTTCGGGGCGCTCGATGATCGGCCGGCCGGGTTTGCGGGTCGGGGTTTTATTGCCACCATCGATGTTGCCCACGACTGCTGTCCTTTGCCTGATTGTAGGTCACAACGCGCAGCCGCGGCGAAAGGTTGCATGTCGTTCGAGTGAGTCGGGCGCCGCGCGACTTCGGTTCAAGGTCGTCGCGCTGTCGTGGGGCCTTCTCCACCAGAGAAAGATTAAAAAATCGCCCCGGGGCTCGAACCGGCGGTCGGTCGGGTCAACCAATCGCATTCGGCTGAATTAATTGAAGTTTTCGGACCATTGTTTCGTCCCTCGGCCGGCGACGAAACAAATTTCCCGATGACGAAACCATTTTCCGCTTTTGGCGCAGAGATCCGGAAACAACGGATGGTTATCAGTCTCGCAACGAAACGGCGGGCAGCGCCGGCAGGCCAAAACCGGAGACAGTCGAATGCGGACCCTCAGTTTCATCCTTGCCTTCGCCTTCGTGCTCGCCGGCCTCTCCACGGCCGGTTCGTCCGAAAATACCATGCCGGGCATCGGCACCTTCGCCTATAACGGGGCACCGATCGCCGCTGCTCCCCAGGCTATCGTCGTTGCAGCCCGCTGAGGCGCTGCCCCGCCAAACAATGAAAGTTGCCGGTAAGGCCATCATGCTGTTTCGTATCAGTTCCGCTGCGGTCGTCGCCTCCGCCCTTCTTGCCGGGTCGGCGCAGGCCCAGGTGCCTCAAGCGCCGCAGTCTCAGGTCCCGCAGCTTCAAGTTCAGCGGGTTCAATTCCGTTCGCTGTTGAAGATGCCCGATCCGCGCGGAGAGTTCGTGCGCCTTTGCGCCCCCCATATGGTGGGACGCTGGGCGCATCCGGAATCCGTGTGCGGCTGTCTGCACGACTACGCCGCCGCGACCGTCGAAGACACCGACCTCCGCGAAGCGCTGCTGCGCGGCATCAGCGAGACCGGTGTGCCGACCATCGAGACCGATTGGGTGCCGCCGTCGAAACAATCCCAGATCGGCGCGACCTTCACGAAGATTGCGAAGCCGACGCTGCAATGCCTGTTCGAGCCGGCGAACTAGTCGCAAGTCCCCTGGAATAGCCCGTCGACGCGCGACGATGGTTCGGCCGATGCTGGACCCGCTCGACTCCCGGCCTGCCCAAAACGCTCTTCGCCACGGTCGACCGCTGCGGGTTCGAAGCATTGCGGGAATTCAAAGTCCGCGAAGCCGAGCAGGGCGCCCGTTTTCATTACGCCTCCAGCGAGACCGTCATCCTGGCGGTGCTGCTGCGCCTTGCTCGGCGTTTACGGTCAGTCGATCTTCATTGATCCCGAACTCAAGCTCGTGATGGTCATCACGGCCGCGGCCAGGAACGCCAGCGTCGGCAAGGAGGCCCTTGCGGCGGAGCGTGACGCGGTCTGGCGCGGGGTGATCGGCAAATACGGAAGCTGGTAGGAGGACGGCGCGCAGCCGGCTGCCGCTATCGCTTCTTGGTGCCCAGCCGCGGGATGCATTTTCGTGCGGGGACGATTCCGGTTGCCGTCATCTGGGCGCCGGATATTTCCTTGATCTGGCCGGCCGGGCAGGAGCCGTCATCGACCAGGATGCGCTGGCCCAATCGCAGATTGGCGATGTCCTGCTCGCGCGCAACCTGCTCAGCCATGGCCGATGGCGCCAGCGCGCACAGCGCGAAGCCCGCCGACAATCCGATCCGGAAACGCGAGAGGCGTGCGAGCTGCATGGCTGCGCTGACAACCTGCCTCACTTGCTCTGGATCTTCAATCCGCCCGGGCCGAGATTGATCTGAACGCCCTCCGGTTGCTTCTTGGTCTGGTAGAGATTGTAGCCGAGCACGCCCACCGCGACGACCAGCGCGCCGATGATGAGGAACATGAGATTGCGGTTGCCGGGCATCTGGGATCTCCATGGGAGCGCGTTTTCG
>JAYSPJ010000587.1:0-6244 GCA_043722155.1 Bradyrhizobium sp. | reverse complement strand
TCCGACCGTGCAGGAGAGCGGCGTCGCCAATTACGACGTTGTCTCCTGGAATGCGCTGTTCGCTCCCGCCGGCACGCCGCCGGAGATCGTGAAGACGCTCAACCTGGCCTTGCAGGAAATACTCGTCGAGCCGGAGGTGAAAAAGCGGCTTCTCGAACTCGGCATCGAGGCCAGGGCAAGCACGCCTGAGGAGATATCGGTCAGGCTGAAGTCCGACATCGACAAATGGAGGAAGGTGATCGAGAAGGCCGGGATTCAAAAGCAATAGGAGCCGGGATTTAGGATGCACGGCTCTCGCGAGCGCGGGTGTACAGTCTCGGGGACATGAACCTCAAGCAGCTTGAATATTTCGTGCACGTGGCCGAGCTCGGCAGCTTCAGCAAGGCTGCGGTGGTGCTCGACATCGCGCAGCCCGCGCTCAGCCGCCAGGTGCGCAGCCTCGAGACGGAATTGCGCCAGCAACTGTTCCTGCGCAACGGTCGCGGCGTCGCGTTGACCGACGCGGGCAAGCGATTGTTCGACCATAGCGTGGCGGTTCTGCAACTGATGGCGCACGCGCGCGAGGACCTCGGAGCCAGCCGCAACGAGCCGGTCGGCCGGGTGACCATCGGGCTGCCGCCGAGCATCGGCCGTCAACTCACGCTGCCCCTGATCGACCGTTTCAAGAAGCAGCTTCCCGCCGCCCGGCTGGCGATCGTCGAAGGGCTGTCGACCCACATCGTCGAATGGGTCACCACCGGCCGTATCGACATTGGCCTGGTCTACAACCCCGAGGCGCAGGCCGGGCTGGAGATCACGCCGCTGCTGCAGGAGCCGCTCGGCCTGGTGAGCCGTGCGCCCAGGAGCAAGCGGAAGCCGGCCGCGCCGCCGCTGCCGATGAAAGAGTTGCCGCGCTACCCGCTGATCGTTCCGGAGCGGGTCCATGCGATGCGCCGCCTGCTCGAAACCCAGGCGGCTCTGGCCGGCATCAAGCTCGATATTGCCTGGGAGGTGTCGAGCGTCCCGTCGATCATCGATCTGGTCTGCGCCGGCTATGGTCACGCCGTGCTCACCGCCAGCGGTGTGGCGGCTTCGGCACGCTCCGGCGAACTCGTGGTGCGCAGGCTGACCGACCCGACGCCGGTCAGCGTGCTTTGTCTGGCGGTCTCGGCGCACAAGCGTCCCACACCGCTGGCGCTGCACGCGATGCGGCTGCTGACCGAACTGGTGCGCGGGTTGCCGGCTTAGATCATTTCCAGCATGGCTCGGGGCTTTCACCCATGCCGGAACGTGATAGCTGTTAGAAATGGCGGATGGTGGCAGAGCCGAAGTCGAACCGCCACAATGGACACGTCCAATCCCCGGGTCATATGCCATGCAAACCGCGATTCCCTGCCTGTTCATGCGCGGCGGCACCTCTCGCGGTCCGTTCTTCAGCGCCGCCGACCTGCCCGCCGATATCCCGACCCGCGACAAGGTGCTGCTGGCGGTGATGGGCTCGCCCGACAAGCGTCAGATCGACGGGCTCGGCGGCGCCCATCCGCTCACCAGCAAGGTCGGCATCGTCTCCAGGAGCTCCCGGTCGGGCGTCGATCTCGACTTCCTGTTCGCCCAGTTGCAGCCGGACAAGGACACCGTCGACACCACGCCCAATTGCGGCAACATGCTCGCCGCCGTGGTGCCGTTCGCGCTCGAGACCGGCCTCGTCAAGCCGCACGGCGACACCACCACGCTGCGCGTGCTGACGCTCAACACCGACATGCAATGCGACATCACCGTGCAGACCCCGAACGGCCATGTCGAATATGAGGGCAAGGCCCGGATCGACGGCGCGCCGGGCACCTCCGCGCCGATCAAGATCAACTTTCTCGATACCGCGGGCTCGGTTGCGCCGGGGCTGCTGCCGACCGGCCATGTCCGCGACGTGATCGACGGCGTCACCGTGACCTGTATCGACAACGGCATGCCGCTGGTGATCTTCAAGGCTGAAGACGTCGGTCGCACCGGCTATGAAAGCGTCGACCAGCTCAACGCCGATGCCGAACTGAAGACGCGGATCGAGCGGCTGCGCATCGCCTGCGGCCACGCCATGAAGCTCGGCGACGTCACGGCCAAGAACTACCCGAAGATGACGCTGATATCAGCCCCTCGTGCCGGCGGCGCCATCTCCACGCGCAGTTTCATCCCCCATGTCTGCCACGACGCCATCGGCGTGCTGGCGGCGGTGACCGTCGCCACCGCCTGCGTGCTCGAGGGTTCGACCACGCAGGGCATCGCTGACGTGCCGGGTCAGACTGCGAAGACCATCTCGGTCGAGCATCCGACCGGCGAATTCAGCGTCGAGATCGAGGTCGATCCGGCCAACCCGCAAAGCGTGACCAGCGCGGCGCTGCTGCGCACCGCCCGGCTGTTGATGCGCGGCGAGGCCATGGTGCCGGCCTCGGTCTGGGCCGGACATCAGGCCGGCGATTTCAGCGCAACTAGCGAACCCCGTCGCGCCCGGCAAGGATAGAATTAAGGATGGAATCGATGATCATCGACGTGCACGGCCACTATACCACCGCGCCGAAAGCGCTCGAGGACTGGCGCAACCGGCAGATCGCCGCCATTGGGGATCCCAAGGCCGCGCCCAGGGTCAGCGAGCTGAAGATCAGCGATAACGAACTGCGCGAATCCATCGTCAACAACCAGCTCAAGAAGATGCAGGAGCGCGGCAGCGATCTCACCATCTTCAGCCCGCGCGCCAGTTTCATGGCGCACCACATCGGCGACTTCCAGGTATCGTCGACCTGGGCCGCGATCTGCAACGAGCTGTGCGCGCGCGTAGCCCGACTTTTCCCCGACAGCTTCATCGGCGCCGCGATGCTGCCGCAGTCGCCGGGCGTCGATCCCAGGACGTGCATCCCCGAGATGGAGAAATGCGTCAAGGACTACGGCTTTGTCGGCATCAATCTCAATCCCGATCCGTCCGGCGGGCACTGGACCTCGCCGCCGCTGTCGGACCGGCACTGGTATCCGATCTACGAGAAGATGGTGGAACTCGACATCCCCGCCATGATTCACGTCTCGACCAGCTGCAACGCCTGCTTCCACACCACCGGTGCGCATTACCTGAACGCGGACACTACGGCCTTCATGCAGTGCCTGACCTCGGACCTGTTCAAGGATTTCCCGACCCTGAAATTCCTGATCCCGCATGGCGGCGGCGCGGTGCCCTATCACTGGGGGCGGTTCCGGGGTCTCGCGCAGGAGCTGAAGAAGCCGCTGCTGAAGGATCACCTGCTGAAAAATATCTTCTTCGATACCTGCGTCTACCATCAGCCCGGCATCGACCTTCTGACCAAGGTGATTCCGGTCGACAACATCTTGTTCGCCAGCGAGATGATCGGCGCGGTGAAGGGGATCGATCCTGAAACCGGCTTCCCCTACGACGACACCAAGCGCTACATCGAGGCCTCGACGATCCTCAGCGCGGAGGACAAGCACAAGGTCTACGAGGGCAATGCGCGGCGCGTGTTCCCGCGGCTCGATGCGGCGCTGAAGGCGAAAGGCAAGTAACATGAGTAGCCCGATGAACGATCTCGGCGTCGTCAAGCGCAACATCGTTCGCGCCGATAAGGCGGCCGTCGAGAAGCTGTCGCGCTTCGGGGTCGCCACCATTCACGAGGCGATGGGCCGCGTCGGTTTGATGCTGCCCTATATGCGGCCGGTCTACGCCGATGCTCATACCTGCGGAACCGCGGTCACGGTGCTGCTGCATCCGGGCGACAACTGGATGATGCATGTGGTGGCCGAGCAGCTGCAGCCGGGCGACGTGGTGGTGGCCGCCTGTTCCGCCGAGAACACCGACGGCTTCTTCGGCGATCTGCTGGCGACCAGTTTTCGCGCGCGCGGCGCCAAAGGCCTGATCATCGACGGCGGCGTGCGCGACGTGAAGGACCTGACCGAAATGCAGTTCCCGGTATTTTCAAGGGCGATCAGCGCCAAGGGCACGGTGAAGGCGACGCTGGGCTCGGTGAACATCCCGGTGGTCTGCGCCGGCGCGCTGGTCAATCCGGGCGACGTGATCGTCGCCGATCCGGACGGCGTGGTCGTGGTGCCCGCCGCCATCGCGCAGCAGGCGGCGGACGCGACGGAAGCGCGCGAGGCCAATGAAGGCGACAAGCGCGCCAAGCTGGCGGCCGGCGTGCTGGGTCTCGACATGTACAATATGCGCGAGCCGCTGGCGAAAGCCGGCCTCCGCTACATAGATTGAACAGGATGTCGGTTGCTTCCAACCAGTGGCATGTCGGCCTCGTCGGCTATGGCGAGGTGGGCCGGATTCTGGCCGAGGATCTGCGCAAGGACGGCGTCCGGGTGAGCGCCTATGACATCAAGCTTGGCGACGAGCGTGCAACGCCGCTGCGCGATCACGCCGCGGGCATTGGCGTCGCGCTGGCGTCGTCGCATGCCGATCTCGCCGCGCAGGCCGACCTGCTCGTTTCCGCCGTCACGGCGAGCCAGGCGGTGCCGGTGGCACAGGCCTGCGCGCCCCGGCTGAAGCAGGGCGCCTGGTTCCTCGATTTCAATTCGGCCTCGCCGGGCGCCAAGCGCCGGGCCGCGGCGCTGATCGACGGCGCCGGCGGACGCTATGTCGAAGGCGCCGTCATGACCTCGGTTCCGCCGTACCGCATCAAGGTGCCATTGCTGCTGGGCGGCCCCGGCGCCCGCGAGCTTTCGCCCTTGCTGGTCGAACTCGGGTTCAACGCCAAGGTCGCCAGCGACCAGCTCGGCGTTGCCTCGGCGGTCAAGATGTGCCGCAGCATCATGATCAAGGGCATGAAAGCCATGGTGATCGAGAGTTTTGCCACGGCACGGGCCTATGGCGTCGAAGACGCCGTGCTGGCGTCGCTGGCGGAAACTTTTCCCGGCATCAATTGGGAGAAACAGGGCGCCTACTTCTTTCAGCGCGTGATCGAGCACGGCCGGCGCCGCAGTGAAGAGGTGCGCGAGGTGGCGGAGACCGTGCGCGAGATCGGCCTGACGCCGTGGTCGGCGCAGGGCACTGCCGAACGCCAGGCCTGGGTCGCTGACCTCGCCGACGAAGGCCTGTTCGGTCCGAAAGGCACCCCGGAATTTGCGCGCAGCCTCGACTGGCGCACCGAGGCGGACCGGATCCTTGGCAAGTTCAAGCCCAGCGAAAGAGAATGAGACAGACGGCGATGGAATTTCAGAAGACGCAATTTCTTAAGACGTCGGGCTGGCTGGACTGGTATGCCGGCCCCTCAAAACCCCGGTTCAAGGTGCCGGCCGGCGCGGTGGACGCGCACTGCCATGTGTTCGGACCGGGCGCCGAATTTCCGTTCGCGCCGGAGCGCAAATACACGCCCTGCGACGCGTCGAAGCAGCAGCTCTACGCGCTGCGCGACCATCTCGGCTTCGCCCGCAACGTCGTGGTCCAGGCCACCTGCCACGGCGCCGACAACCGCGCCATGGTCGATGCGCTCGTGCATTCCGGCGGCAAGGCGCGCGGCGTCGCCACCGTCAAGCGCAGCGTCAGCGACGCCGAGCTCCATTCCATGCATGACGCCGGCGTGCGCGGCGTGCGCTTCAATTTCGTCAAACGCCTGGTCGATTTCACGCCCAAGGAGGAGCTGATCGAGATTGCCGGGCGCATCGGGAAGCTGGGCTGGCATGTCGTGATCTATTTCGAAGCGGTGGATTTGCCTGAATTGTGGGATTTCTTCACCTCGCTGCCGACCACTGTCGTCGTCGACCACATGGGCCGGCCCGACGTCGGCAAGCCGGTCGACGGTCCGGAGTTCGAATTGTTCGTGAAATTCATGCGGCAACATCCAAACGTCTGGTCCAAGGTCAGCTGCCCGGAGCGGCTGTCGGTGTCAGGTCCGCCGGCCCTGAACGGCGAGCCAAACGCCTACCGCGATGTGATCCCGTTCGCGAGGCGCATCGTCGAAACCTTCCCCGATCGCGTGCTCTGGGGAACCGACTGGCCGCACCCCAACTTGAAAGACCATATGCCCGACGACGGACTGCTGGTCGATTTCATTCCGCACGTTGCAACCACGCCCGAACTGCAACGCAAACTGCTGGTCGACAACCCGATGCGGCTGTACTGGCCCGAACATTCCTGAGGAGACCAACCCATGTCACTCGACAAGCCGTACAAGGACGTTCCCGGCACCACGATCTTCGACGCCGAGATGTCGCGCCAGGGCTATCATCTGAACCAGTTCTGCATGTCGCTGATGAAGGCGGAGAACCGCGC
>JAYSPJ010000586.1:0-4368 GCA_043722155.1 Bradyrhizobium sp. | reverse complement strand
CGAGCTCACCGACGCCAATGTCGGCAAGCCGGTGCGCAAGATCGCCTATATCGACCTGATGAAGATCAGGGACCCCGACAACAAGGCGCGCAAATCGCTCAACGACGGCGTGCTGACGTTCCCGTTCTTCACCATCGAGAACGTCGACCGCGTCGACGCGAGCCATATCATCGTCGGCAACGACAACAACCTGCCGTTCTCATCGAGCCGCGATCCCAACAAGGCCGACGACAACGAGTTCGTCTTGCTGGAAGTCGGCGATTTCCTGAAGGCGAAGTAGGCAGCCGTTCTAGTTGTCGTCATTGCGAGGAGCGAAGCGACGAAGCAATCCATGTTGCCAAGCTGGATTGCTTCGCTGCGCTCGCAATGACGGTTCAATCTCCTTTTGGACCTGAACTCATCGAACTGCTGCTCGACGGTTGAGCCGTCGCGCCGGAAGTCATCGGCGAGTGGCGCGCAGCGTTCACCCGCCCGGCATCATGACGACGCCCTTGTCCTTGGGCCAGCGCACACGCCATGCGAACGCAATGTCCCTAGCCTCGCCGGGCTTCGCCTCGAAAGCCCATTCGAGCACGCCGCGCCGGTCGCGTACATTGGTCGCGGTCGGCGGCGTCGTCGATGGCAGCATCTCGACCTGGATTTCCTCGTTTTCGCTGACCGGCAGCTGGTCCTCGACCGCAATCCTGATCGGGAAGTCATGGCCGTTGCGCACGGTGGTCTTGAACGTGCGTTCGTCGGTCTTCGATGTCGTCACGATCAGGCCGGCCGATCCCTCGTTTCGTTTGACGACGGAGCGTTCGATCTTGACCTTGTCGTCGGCGCCGAAACCGAGCCGCACGGTTTCGCCCCTGCCTGCGCTGGCCATCTGGCCGCGGCCGACAAACACGCCGTCGCGATAGATCGCGACCCGGCCCGGCAGCAGCGGCGCATCCTCGCCCTGCACGAAACTGGCTTCGAGAAACGCCGAGGGATCCCTGACCGGCGCCGAGCGCACCGCGAGAGCGGGCGCGATGGCCACGGTCGACACGCGCAGGCTCTTGGCGCCCTCGCTGGCGCCAAGACTGACCCGGCCGGGAATCCTGAACGTCACCTGGAAACCGCCGACTTCGACCGTCGCCTCCTGCTCGTCGGCGCGCTTGGCGACAGATTCAGCCGCCATCGGGGCTGGCATCGCGCGAGCCCTCGCATCCGAGACGGCGCCCGCGGCCAGCGGACGCGGGGGTTGCGGATACTGCACGATCAGTGAATTCAGCTCGGGCGCGCTGCCGCCGCGCGCGGTCCGGACGGTCGAGACCGCCAGCGCCACATTCGACCAGTCCTCTCCCGTGGTCTGCGTGATCTCGGCGCGGCGCACCAGTTCGAGCGCGGGCTTGCGGTCTTTCGCGCCGGTGTCGAGCCGGGCGTCGTAAAGCGGCGCCCAGCGGGCATTGCGCACGGCGTAGGTTACCCGCAGCGTCGCCTTCGCCGCGGTGACGGCGGCGAGATCGATCCGGACCTCGAGCTTGCTGGGCGGCTTGATCGCTCGGTCGGATTCGAGCCGCGCGATCTGGCGGTCGATGTCGCGTTGCTTGCGTTCGGCGTCGCGGATAGCCGCGTCCGCGCTAGCGACTTCCTCCGAGACCGCGGCAAACGCCGCGCGCCACTCGGCAAGCGGACGCGCCTCGCCTTTCTCGCCCAACCCGGCGGGCGAAGCTTCCGCAAAGCGCTCGGCAAATTTTCGGCGAGCGGTGGCCGCATGGATCGCACCTGCGAGATCGGCGCGCTCGTCCTTCAGCGCCTCAATGCGCCTGTCGAGTTCCGGCAGATTGACCGGCGGGACCGCACGCGGCGGCCTGGTGTCGATGGCGCCGATGGTGAACTTCGCCCCAGCCTCTCCCTCCACCCGCAGCGAGGACGGGTCCAGCGTCAGCGGAAAATCTTTCGCCACCAGGGTGCTGTCGCCGGATGGCAGATCGAGCGTGATCAGGCGCGTCACGCTGGCGCCGTCGGGATAGACCGTGACGGCATCGACGGCCGAGGTGGCGTCGACATCGGCCGCCTGCGCCTGGATCGCGGTCAGGGCGGCAACAGCCACCAGGCTGGTCGTTACAAGAATGTTCGCAATCGTTGGCATGAATTCCCTCCCGCAAATCGATGCGCAGCGCATGCAAGGCCTTGCCGGTCCAGCGGCGCCGGACAGGCAAAAGTCGCATCACCACCTGCGATGAGACGCTGCGGTCATGAAACTGGTTCGATTGAGGTAACCGTAAGGCGCAGCCAAGGCGGTGCCGCGGCGGAATAGAATGCCGCTTTATCCTGTCCTTGAGGGGTCAAGAGCGTGCCTTGCTCGTCTCTACCCCTCCGGAGCGAGGGTGAACAATGGTCGCTCGGAAACCCGAGGCATCCAATCTCAAAACACCAGCGCCTTAGAACACCAGCGCCTTGACCTGCTTGACCTGCGGCAGCGCCTGCACCTTGGCCAGCACGTCCGGCGGCACCGCGCCGTCGACTTCGACCAGTGCGATGGCGTCGCCGCCCGGCTTGATGCGGCCGAGATGGAAGGTGGCGATGTTGAGCTTGGCGTCGCCGAGCAGGCCGGCGAACTTGCCGATGAAGCCGGGCTTGTCCTCATTGGTGACATAGATCATCGACTTGCCGAACTCGGCGTCGACCCGGATGCCCTTGATGTCGACCAGCCGCGGCTTGCCGTCGGCATAGACGGTGCCCGACACCGAGCGCTCCTGCCGTTCGGTGGTGACGGTGACCGTGATCAGGCTCTCGTAATCGCTCTGCGCCGCGCGCACGATCTCGTCGACCACCATGCCGCGCTCCCTGGCGATGACGGGCGCCGACACCACATTGATGTCGCCCAGCATCGGCCGCAGCAGGCCCGACAGCACCGCCGAGGTCAGCGCCTTGATCTTCATTTCGGCGACATGGCCCTCATAGGTGATCTGCACCTTGAGGATACCGCTTTCGGTGAGCTGGCCGGCGAACGAGCCGAGCTTCTCGGCCAGTTCGATGAACGGTTTAAGCTTCGGCGCCTCTTCCGCCGTGATCGACGGAAAATTGACCGCGTTGGAGATCGCACCGCTCAAGAGGTAATCCGACATCTGCTCGGCAACCTGCAGCGCGACATTCTCCTGCGCCTCGGTGGTGGCGGCGCCGAGATGCGGCGTGCAGATCACGTTGGGATGGCCGAACAGCACGTTTGACGTGGCCGGCTCCTCGACGAACACGTCGAACGCGGCGCCCGCGACATGCTTGGCGTTCAGGGCATCGACCAGCGCCTGCTCGTCGACCAGCCCGCCGCGTGCGCAATTGATGATGCGCACGCCCTTCTTCATCTTCGCCAGCGCCGCCGCGTCGATGATGTTCTTTGTCTTTTCGGTCAGCGGCGTATGCAAAGTGATGAAATCGGCGCGCTTGAACAGCTCGTCGAGCTCGATCTTCTCGACGCCGATGTCCTTGGCGCGCTCCGGCGACAGGAACGGATCGAATGCGATCACCTTCATGCGCAGGCCGAGCGCGCGGTCGGCGACGATCGAGCCGATGTTGCCGCATCCGATCACGCCCAGCGTCTTGCCGGTGATCTCGACCCCCATGAAGCGGTTCTTTTCCCACTTGCCGGCCTGGGTCGAGGCGTCGGCCTGCGGAATTTCGCGCGCCAGCGCCAGCATCAACGTGATCGCGTGTTCGGCGGTGGTGATCGAATTGCCGAACGGCGTGTTCATCACGATGATGCCCTTGGCCGTGGCGGCCGGGATTTCCACGTTGTCGACGCCGATGCCGGCGCGGCCGATCACCTTCAGCCGCGTCGCCTTCTCGATGATCTTTGCGGTGGCCTTGGTGGCCGAGCGGATCGCCAGGCCATCGTAATTGCCGATGATCTCGGCGAGCTTTTCCTTGTCCTTGCCGAGGTTGGGCTGGAAATCGACCTCGATGCCGCGATCCTTGAAGATCTGCACGGCGGCGGGCGACAGCGCGTCGGAAATGAGAACTCTGGGTTTTGTCATTGGATTTTCCTTTGAAGAAAATGAAGCGTCGTCCCGGCCGTAGCGCCACTTGGCGCGAAGAGCCGGGACCCATACTCCCGCTGGTGGTTATGGGTCCCGGGTCGCGCGGCGAAGGGCCGCTTGCCCGGGACGACGATTGAGAGAAAGTTACGCCGCCTTCGGAAGCGCAGCCTTCGTCTCGGCGAACGCCCAGTCGATCCACTGCGTCAGCAGCGCAACGTCCCCGGCTTCCACCGTGGCGCCGCACCAGATCCGGAGCCCCGCCGGCGCATCGCGATAGTGCGCGAAGTCGTAACCGGCGCCTTCCTTCTCCACCAAAGCGACCAGCTTCTTGGAGAAATCGGCTTGCGCATCCGCGCTCAGCGACGTGATG
>JAYSPJ010000585.1:0-5297 GCA_043722155.1 Bradyrhizobium sp. | reverse complement strand
CTGCGGCACCTTCTTCGAGTTCAGGTATTTCTGGATCGCCGTGTTCGACGGCGTGCCGAGCGGATTGAAGACGAACAGTACTTCGTCGCTCTCGACCAGCTTGCGGGCCTGCTCGACGGTCTTGGGCGGGCTGTAGGCGTCGTCGTAGCTGATGAAATTGATCTTGCGGCCGTTGATGCCGCCCTCGGCATTGACCTTCTTGAAGTAGGCCTCTTCAGTCTTGCCGATCACGCCGTAGGCGGAAGCGGGTCCGCTGTAGGGCATGATGTTGCCGATCTTGATCTCGGTATCGGTGGCGCCGGTGTCGTATTTCTTCTGCGCGAGCGCGCCGCTGCTGGTGGCGGCAAGCACTGCGAACGCAGCCGAGGCAATAGCAAGTTTCTTGGTTGTTACAGGCATTCCAATTCTCTCCCATTTTCTTAATGTTGTGCGCGACTTATGGCACGACCGGCAGCGGCCTTCAAGAAAAAGCCCCTGCGCGCGTTGGCGCAGGGGCCGGTTCCTTGGCGGTTCCTTGGCATTCGGTTAACCCCGGAAGAGCGTCAGCCGCCGACGTCGCCGCTGATGACCTCGCCGAACAGATCCCATTTCTCGCCCTTGAATCGCATCAGCTGAAGCTGGGAGACCGGGGCAAAGTCGGTGGCACTGGTATTGACCTTGATGCCCGGCAGCAGGCCGCCGAGTTCCAGGTTCTTGATGCTGGCCGCCTGTTTCATGACGTTCTCGCGGGTGAGGTTGTCACCGCACTGCTTCAGCACGTGCACGATGCCTTGCGCGACGGTGTAGCCGTACATCACCGAAGCGTCGATCCTGTTGCCCTCGGGAAAGTACTTGGCGAGGAACTCGTCGAAGGCCTTCATGCCGGCGTCGTCCTTCCATTGCGGATCGGACGTATCCTTGAGGTAGGAGGACGAGATGATGCCCTGCCCGGCGTCAAAGCCGGCCGGCTTCATCACGCTGCCGATCGACGCCGAAACGTTGTTGAGGAAGTGCACCGGCTTCCAGCCGATTTCGTTCATCTTCTTGATCGCCTGCGCCGCGAACTTCGGCGTGGTGACGTTGAAGAAGACGTCGGCGTTCAGCGACTTCAGCTTGACGACGGCCGAATCGATGGTCGGCTGCGTGACCTCGAAGCTTTCCTCGACGATGATCATCGAGGCCGCCTTGGCGCCGAGCCCGTCCTTCAGGCCCTTCAGGTAATCCTTGCCGTAATCGTCGTTCTGATAGAGTACGGCGATCTTGGCGTTCGGCAGTTCCTTCAGGATGTACTTCGCATAGATTCGGGATTCGCTCTGGTAGTTGGGCTGCCAGCCCATGGTCCAGGGGAAGTCCTTGGGGTCGTTCCACTTGGTGGCGCCGGTGGCGACGAACAGCTGCGGCACCTTTTTCGTATTCATGTATTTATGGATGGCCGAATTGGGCGGCGTGCCGAGCGGATTGAAGACGAACAGCACTTCGTCGCTCTCGACCAGCTTGCGGGCCTGCTCGACGGTTTTCGGCGGGCTGTAGGCGTCGTCATAGCTGACGAAGTTGATCTTGCGGCCGTTGATGCCGCCCTCGGCATTGATCTTCTTGAAGTAGGCTTCTTCGGTCTTGCCGATCACGCCATAGGCGGAAGCGGGTCCGCTGTAGGGCATGATGTTGCCGATCTTGATCTCGGTATCGGAGGCGCCGGTGTCGTATTTCTTCTGCGCGAGCGCGCCGCTGCTGGTTGCGGCGAGCATCGCGACGGCAGCCGAAAGGGCTCCCAATCGCAATTGGTTGAAAGGCATCTAGATCTCCCTGATCTCGGTGTGAGTTGTGTCTTTTTTGTATTGGGCGCTCGTTTCGGCGCCTGCCCACATTCAATACCTTTCGCGGCTTGTCATCAAGAAAAAGCCCCCTGCGACGGGGGTCGCAGGGGGCTTTTATTTGAGCGAAAAGGTTCGGTGCGTATTCCGCAATGTGGAATACGTTCGTTAACCTTTCCTGAGTTTGCCGAGCATGTGCTGCGCAACCAGGGCGACCTGCCGTGCGCCGTGCGGCACCAGGAAGATGACGAGGAACAGCAGCACGCCGAACACCGCGCCGGAGAGGCCTTTTGAAATTCCCTCGGCGATGTTCGGCACGAAGATGATGAAGGCCGAACCGACGATCGATCCCGGCAGCCATCCGACGCCGCCGACCACCATGCCGAGAAACAGCGAGATCGCCAGCGTGATGGTGTAGCCGTCGGGCGCCACGAACTGCACGGCGATCGCCCCGAGGCCGCCGGCAACGCCGGTGATGCCGGCGCTGACGCCGAATGCCAGCGTCTTGTACAGCGCGACGTCGACGCCCATGGCGGACGCCGCGATCTCATTGTCGCGGATCGCCATGAAGGCGCGGCCGGAACGCGACTTCAGCAGGTTGACCGAGGCGATGTAGATCGCGATCGAGACCGCGAGCGTGAAATAATACAGCCATCTGTCCTGCGATATCGGCAGGCCGAACGGTGCATCGGGCTTGGTCACCACCAGGCCCTGCACGCCGCCGGTCCAGTGCTCGAATACACCGAGCTTCAGCAATTGCGGCATGGCCACGGCCAGCGCAAAGGTCGCCAGCGCCAGATAGATGCCGCTCAAACGCAGCGCCGGCTGACCGAACAGGAAGCCGAAGCCAAAGCAGATGACGCCGGCAATGGGCAATGTCAGAGCGTAGTTCACGCCCATATGTTCCATCAGAATGGCGGAAGTGTAGGCGCCGACCGCGTAGAAGGCGCTCTGGCCCAGTGAAAACTGGCCGCTGCCGCCGGTCAGAATGTTCAGCGCCAGCACCGCCAGCGCATAGATCAGCAGCATCGTGAGCTGGAACACGATGAAGTTCTTCACGAACATCGGCCCGATGATCAGCAATGCCAGCATCACCAGCGACGCGCCGGTGCCGAGCGTCATGGCCTTCTTTGGAACGGCCTCGACCGCCGGTGCCTCGTTTGCGGTTTCCTCAATTGCGCTCATGATCAAACTCGCTTCACGATGGGCCGGCCGAACAGGCCCGCCGGTTTGAGAACCAATACGGTGATGATAAGCGCCAGCGCGATCGGCAATTTCAGTTCATTGCCGACGCCGGGGATATAGGTCCCGGCAAGGTTCTCGAACACGCCGACCAGGAAGCCTCCAACCACCGCACCGAGCGGGCTGGTCAAACCGCCGAGCACGGCGGCGGCGAACCCGTAGATCAGCACGCCGCCCATCATGTTCGGTTCCAGAAACACCACCGGTGCAATCAGGATGCCGGCGATCGCGCCGATCGCGGACGCCATGCCCCAGCCGAGCGCGATCATCCAGCTGGTGTTGATGCCGACCAGCCGTGCCGATTCCGGCAGCGACGCGGCCGCGCGCATGGCAAGGCCGATCCGCGTGAACTGGAAGAACAGATAGAGCAGGATCAGCAGCCCCACCGTGACGCCGATCATGCCGGCCTGATGGGTAGAGATCAGCTGACTGCCGAGAAACGGCGACGATCCGAACGGCGTCGGAAATTGCTTGATCGTGAAGTCCCAGGTCAGTCCGGCGACGCTGTTGACGATGGCAAACAATGCGATGAAGCCGGCGACATTGGTCAGAACCGGCGCCTTGGCGAGCGGCTTGAACAACAGCCGCTCGATGGCGATGCCGCCGGCGAACGAAAACACCAGCGTGAACAGGAAGGCCCACCAGTACGGCACCCCCCATTGCATCAGCTGCCAGGCGATGAAGGTCGAGAACATCGCCATTTCGCCCTGGGCGAAATTGAGATGGTCGATCGCCTGATAGATCATGACCACGGCGAGCGCCATGCAGGCATAGATCGCGCCGGTGGCGACGCCAGCCAGGACTTGGTTGATAAAAAGTTCCACGGCGGCGCTCCTCAATAACCGAGATAGGATTTGCGGACGTCTTCGTTGTTCGCGATCTCGGCAGCGCTTCCCGACATCACGATTCGTCCGGTTTCAATGACGTAGGCCTTGTCGGCGAGCTCCAGCGCCAGCTGCGCGTTCTGCTCCACCACCAGGATGGTGACCTTGTCCTCGCGGTTGATCTTGCCGAGGATCTTGAACAGGTCGCGGACGATCAAAGGCGCCAGGCCGAACGACGGCTCGTCCAGCAGCATCAGCCGCGGACGCAGCATCAGCGCGCGGGCGACCGCGAGCATCTGCTGTTCGCCGCCGGAAAGCGTGCCGGCCTGCTGGGTGTGACGCTCCTTGAGAACCGGAAAATGATCGTACATGCGCTCGATGTCGGAGGTGACGCCGGCCCTGTCCTTGCGCGTGATCGCGCCGAGCTGCAGGTTTTCCTCCACCGTCAGGGTGGTGAAGGTGCCGCGGCCTTGCGGCACATGGGCGATGCCGAGCCGGACGATGTTTTCGGTCGAACGGCCGGTCAGGGAGGCGCCGTCGAACTCGATCGACCCGGTCGAACGCACCATGTTGCAGATCGCGCGCAACGTGGTGGTCTTGCCGGCGCCGTTGGCGCCGAGCAGGGTGGTCAGGCTGCCTTCGCTGAGACCGAACTCGAGACCGTGAAGCGCCTGGACCTGACCGTAATACGCCCGCAAGTCCTTGATATTGAGCATCGCAGTCATTGGTCCTTGCTCCCCAGATAGGCTTTGATGACATCCGGGTCGGACTGCACCTGGGCCGGCGTGCCTTCGGCGAGCTTGCGGCCGAAATTCAGCGCGACCACGTGGTCGGCGATCGACATCACGAGGCCCATGTGATGCTCGACCAGCAGGATGGTCATGTGACGGTCGTCGCGAATCCGGCGGATCAGGTCGCCGAGCACGTGGACTTCCTCGTGATTGAGGCCGCCGGCTGGCTCGTCGAGCAGCAGGATCTTCGGCTCGGCCGCCAGCGCGCGCGCCAGCTCGACGCGCTTCTGGGTGCCGAACGGCAGGCCGGACACCACGGTGTGGGCGACGTCGTCGAGCTCGAGATAGCTGATGATCTCGTGGACCTTCCTGTTGAGTTCGGCCTCGCCGCGGCGGACCCAGCCCAGCTTCAGCGAGTCCGAGATGATGTCGCTGTTGGTGCGGGCATGGGTTCCGACCCTGACGTTGTCGAGCACCGTCAGATTGGGAAACAGCGCGACGTTCTGGAAGGTACGGCCGATGCCGATTTCGGCGATCCTGTGCGGCGGGCGCGTCAGGATGCTCTGGCCTTCCATCAGGATGTCGCCGGTGCTCGGCTGATAGAGCCGGCTGAGGCAGTTGAAGAGCGTTGTCTTGCCGGCGCCGTTCGGACCGATCAGGCCGAGGATTGCGCCCTTATGCATGTCGAACGACACGCCATTCAACGCAAT